>DATCYV010000089.1:0-16706 GCA_036526215.1 Saccharimonadales bacterium (SeqCode) | reverse complement strand
CGCCTTCTGAAGTGCAAAGCGACATCATATTTGGTGGCCGCTTGCTGGCTAACAAGAATGTCGATGTGCTTATCCGTGCCGTCAAGCTGGTTAAGCGTACACACAAAAATGTCCGCTGCCTGATTGTTGGCAACGGTCCTGAGCGGAAGCGGCTCGAAGCGCTCGTGGCCGAGTTGAAGCTCGAAAACAATGTGACGTTTTTTAACTTTTTTGAAGATCAGAACGAATTGTTCAGCCTGATGAAGTCCTCTAAAATGTTTGTATTGCCCTCGGTCCGTGAAGGCTTCGGCCTTGTTGTGATCGAAGCAAACGCCTGCGGCATCCCAGTCATTACCACTACGCACGAAAGCAATGCTGCGCGCGATCTTATTGCCGAAGGCCGCAACGGTTACCTGGCTGAGCTTGACGTAAAACACATTGCCCGCCAGATCCGTACCGTGCTGCGCGAATACGAACAGATGTCACCCACCGAAACACTCGAAGAACAATTTAAACGGTATCGCTGGCATTTTGCGGCCGAAGATGTCGAGAAAGTACTGGTACGATCATGAAAACATCATTTGTTGTTATTGCTTACAACGAAGCACGTAACATTGAGCGCACGATCAGCGCTATTCTGGCCCAGGACGGCCTAAAGGATTTTGAAGTTGTGGTGGTGAATGACGGCTCAAAAGACGATACCCTCAAGATCGTGCAGCAGCTTGCCAAAAAACACAAGCAGATTGTGATTGTTGACCAGCAGCCCAACCAAGGCCGCGGCGCCGCCCGTGCCGCCGGTGTGGCAAAAGCCAAGGGCGACTACCTGGCGTTTGTTGATGCTGATATTACTTTGCCGGCGCATTGGTACAAAACTTGCCTCTCTTATATGAAACGCTACGACGCCTGTGGTGGTATTGCTGTGCCAGATGGCGATGTGGCATTTGTATATCGGGCGTGCAAGCTCAATCCTAAGGTGGCGGCTCAAACTACAACAATTACCGGCAATAACGGTATGTTTAAGCGTGCCGTCTTTGACAAGGTTTCATACAATCCCACAAAAAAGAACGGCGAAGATGTAGCGCTTGGCTTTGCCATGGTAGAGGCCGGTTTCAATATCACGACGATTAATGACCTTACGGTGGAACATCACGAAGTCAAAAGCTATGCTCAATCGCTATCTTGGCTGTTCGAGAGCGGCGTAGGGTCAAGCCGTCAATTCTATGAGCACCCGGCGCTACGCCTCCCTGACCTGGCCTTTTTTGGATTTGTGGTATTGCTTGTGCTCGGCGGTTTTACTTTGGCCATGCTGCCCGCATATTGGTGGGCGGTCGCAACTGTCTGGACCGGCTATGTTTCGGCCAGCAGCTTTATACACCTATTTGGCAAGTTTTATATGGCCCAGACCCCCTTGAGGAGTATTGCTGCACTTTGTGTTAATGACACGCTGCTTACCGCCTATTACTTCGGCCGCTTGCTTGGCATGTTCACGGAGTGGAGAAAACGCTAATGGCCTCAAGCAAGCCGACATTTAGTGTCGTGATTTGCAGCTTGAACGGTGCGGAGCGTATTGGCGACGCCCTCCGTTCGCTGAGCAGGCTTGATTACCCAAAAGATAAGTACGAGGTAATCGTTGTCGATGATGGCTCGACGGATAATTTAGCTACGGTCGTAGGTCGTTTTAAGCGAGTACGGCTTATCTCTCACAAAAAGAACCAAGGCCGCGGCGCCGCACGCACCACAGGCATGAAGCATGCCCGCGGCACTTTTGTGGCGTATATCGACGATGACTGTATCGCCGGCCGGGGATGGCTTAGGGAACTGGAGCGATCGTTTGCCAATAAGCGTGTGATGGCGGCGGGCGGCTTGATTGGCCCAACCTCTACTACGGCTATGACGCAGCGCTATTTGTTTGCCTCGGGATATGGGCGTCCGGCGCCAATGGCTATGGGGACGGCTAAAAGTGTATTTGGACGTTTTGCCGCCTACTTAAAGAATAAGTTTAGTTCGCAGGCGGACGACCCCGTTGAAGGGCCAGTATATGAAGTATATGGCGCTAATAGCGCCTTCCGGCGCTCCGCACTCAAAAAGGTTGGCGGCTTTGACCGCACCTTAACTGCCGCCGAGGACACTGATATCTGCCGCCGTCTTCACGATAAGCAGCCTGGGAAAATCATTTGGTGCAATCCAAAAGCTGTGGTCACCCACGGCTACACAAGCTCATTCGCCCGTTATCTTTCGTGGTTGTTCCGCCGGCAACGGGATAATCTGCGGTTCTACCAAGCACAGCATAAAACGCCGCCTATCTACCCCTTCCCGCTCGGCATAGCTGCAGTTGTAGCGGCAAGCTGGCTTGTTGCCTGGTGGGCGCCCCTTATCGGGCTTGGTCTATTGCCGCTTGGTGCGTATAGCTGGTGGCTGGCACGTGCCGTGCGTATGCGCCGCCTTGAGTACGTTGTATTTGCCTATATGCAATGGCTAGAGGAGTCGACGCTGGTGCTGGGGCTTGCCTGGGCTGCCATGCGACAGTGGTTGGGCCGATGCACACTTGCCGCCGCCCTCTTTGCACTTGTTCTGATGCAAGTACTGGGCAATACCATGGCGCATCTTCCTCTTGCGATTGTGCTGATTGGCTTGCCGGGATACTTGCTACTCCGCTTGTATGGAGGTTCAGTTGCTCGTCAGGCTATGGACGTCGCCACGCGGAGCGCCTTTGCCGGTGCTCTGGGTGCATTGTGGCTCATGCTGGTAGGATTGGCGGCCGTGGTGGTATTGCCTCTGTTTGGTGTTGACCGTCCGTTGGATGCTGCGCCGCTTGCCGGAATGTATGTGGCGGCCACCCTGTATTTGGGTTGGCGGGCAGTAAAGCGGCCTGCCCTTGGTTTGAATGTTCGTGCACCGCGCACGCTATCTCTTGACACGGTAGTTGTCTTGCTTGGATCTCTCGTCACTATACTCGCAAGTCTTTTTGGGGCTGCGCTGCTGAATAAGGGATATGGCAACCAGGTCGCGATGACCGGTGTTATTGTGGCAGCATGCCTTGTGCTGTTTACCGTTTTGCGCACCAAAGCATTGCCCCGCTGGGGCATGGCCCTGGTTCTGTTCAGCGTGAGCGTTGCTGCGCTGTGGTCATACTCCTTGCGAAGTGGATACCTGGTGGGCTGGGATATTCAGCAGGAATACAGCGTGTTTGTCGCGACGTGCAACCCGGCCAATTGGCATCTGGGAGCCAACCACACCCCATATGATGCGATGCTGAGCCTAACCGTTTTCCCAACGGCCATTGCTAAGCTATCTGGCCTGTCTGGCCTTACGATTTTTAAAGTGCTCTTCCCGCTCATTTTTAGCCTTGTTCCGGTGCTACTCTATGGCATGTACCGCGTGTTCGCAAAACGCTGGGTAGCATTCGCGGGTGCCGCACTGTTTATTGCTCAGTTTTCATATATGCAAGAATTTCCGGCACTTGCCCGGCAGCAGCTGGCATTCCTGTTTTTTGCGGGGCTACTGTATGCAGTGTTTGGCTTGCGAGAAAGCTCACGGGAGCGCAACGCGCTTATCTCGGCGACGGTGCTTGGCATGGTCCTGTCGCATTACAGCACTACGTATTTTGCGCTTGCCTTGCTGGCGCTTACCTATGCTGTAGCCCGGGGCGTGGCATTCGTCCGTCGCCGTAAATCGGCTGACACTGTAGTCCGGCCTGCCTATTACTTACGTGGCTGGACGATTGCGCTGTTGGCTATCGCGACTATTATATGGTACGGACCAATGACGCACTCAAGCACGCTGCTAGCACATATTACCAAACAAAAACCGGGTGAGATTGTGCGTAATATCCAAAAGGCGTTTGAGCCGCAAGAGTCAGTAGCCGGCATTCCAAGTGGCGAGAATTACCTAGAAGCCATTGGCGGTGACTACCGCTTAAACAAAAAGTACCTCACCTACTATGACGGTGCATCCAACAAGGCCGTGCGCATTCAGCAGCCGCAGCAGATCACGCCGGCATTACATGCGCTGCAGCCTGTCGCCAAGTTGCTCGACACGGCTCTTCGCTACAGTATCTGGATATTCGCTGCGGCCGGTATTGCATACATGGCCTGGCGGCTGTTGGGCTACTTTGAGTATCGCCGGATGGAGCTTGTGCTGCTTGGCTTTATCTCGGTTGCAGCGTTTGCGGCCATCCATGTCGTGCCGGCTGTTGGCACCTACTACAATATTACTCGCCTTAACCAGCAGGCGCTTATGATTGCCGGGATCGCAACAGTTATTTCGGCCAGCTGGTTGCTTAAACGTTGGTCTCTTGCCTGGCGTAAAGTGTCAATTGGTCTTGCTGTAGCCCTGTGCTTTTCATCGGCCGCCGGCCTTATGGTGCAGTGGACCGGCGGTAACCCTACGGTGAATCTCAATAATATTGGCAATGACTACCAGCGATATTATATAAATGATACTGACGTGGCAGCTGCTAAGTGGCTGGCCGGCAACCGTGGTCCTACTGACGTGACCTTTGCCGACCGGTATGCCAACTTGCGGCTTACCGGCAACACCAACCTACACGACAAAATCATGTACGATGTGACACCAGAGACACTAGCCCAAGGCGCATTTGTATATGCCGACCGGACTAATATAGTAGACGGCGTGACACTTGCCTCATACAAAGGCCGCGTTGTGATCGTTTCATTTCCTGCGCAGTTCCTCGCGAACACTAAAAACATTCTGTATTCAAATGACCAAGGAGCGATTTACCGATGAAAAAACCTGACGTTTCAATTGTAGTAATCGACAAAAGCGAATTAGGTATTGCCGATACGCTGGATTCTTTTAAAAAGCTCAAAACATCGTTTACCTACGAGGTTGTAGTTGTCGACGCTTCAGGCGGGCTTTTTGATGCGATTGCGGCGGCCCATCCAGAAGCGCGATGGGTACCGTTCGTGTCAAAGACGAAAAAACGTTTTACGATTCCCGAGCAGCGTAATGCTGGGGTTACCGAAGCCAAGGCGGACATCATTGCCTTTACCGATGCCAATTGTATTGCCCAGCCCGATTGGCTTGAGCGTTTGGTCGCGCCCATCAAGAAGGATGACGAAGCGCTGGTCGCCGGCTTAGCGCTTTCGCAGGCTGCTGGCAGTATTTATGACCAAGATCATGCGCACCGTAAAGGACAAAAATACATCCGCGAGTGCCCTACGATCAACCTGGCCTTTACTCGTGAGGCGTATGAAAAAATCGGTGGTTTTGATGAGCGCTTTGACTACGGTTCTGATGTTGACTTTAGCTGGCGGGCTAATGACCTTGGTTTTAAGGTGCGTTATGTTCCAGAGGCAATCATTTCGCACGACTGGGGCAGCGCGAGCGATAACATGAAACGCTCGTACCGCTATGGCGTGGCCCGTGCCCGTTTATACAAAAAGCACCCTCGCCGTTGGCGTGAGCTATGCACGGCTGATGTCATCACGCTTATTTACCCAGCATATATCCTCGGGCTGCCGCTTACCTACTGGTTCTGGCCGTATCCCCTCCTAATCGTAGTACCACTGTACAAAAACCGCCATTTACAGCCGTTCAAGGTCGTCCAAAAGCATCTTATTTACGGATGCGGCGTACTGCGGGAGCTTGTGCGTCTATGACTGGCGGCCGTAAGATACTTGCTTTTCCGTACGACCCCAACCCGTACCAGGAGCAGCTGTATCGGCCAATGCGTGACCGTGGCGTGACGGTGTCGTATTTGCGCGGCCTGACGCCGTCGTCCCTTTTGAACTGGCTAATGCTACCGGTCATGATAATTGGCTATCGTTACAAAGGATATACCGTCTTTCACCTGCACTGGGTGTTTGGTTTTGCGCCAAAGTTGCCCGTGCGCGGCAGATGGGTTGGCCGTGTGCAGCGCTGGTACTTTGCAATGTGTCTCGGGCTTATTAGGGTGCTTGGCTACCGGTTGGTGTGGACTGCGCACAACGTTTTGCCGCACACGCCATTGTTTGATGATGACATTGCTTCCCGCAGGCTACTCATCCGCAAGGCGGACGTGGTCATCGTTCATAGCAAGGCAGTCTTGCCTAAGTTGCGCGGTTTTGGCCTGGATGATGCCAAGACCGTGATTATACCGCACGGTAACTATAACGGTGCTTATCCAATGGATATGACCTGTGGCCAGGCTCGAAAGCATTTGAGCTTAGGCGCCTCTGATTTTGTGCTGTTGTTTTGGGGGCGTATTGAGCGCTACAAAAATGTGCCTGCTTTTTTGCGGGCGGCCGCAAGCATTGCTCGTGATGTTCCACGGCTGCGAGTGGTTGTTGCCGGAGCTTGCAGCGATCAAACACTTAAGAACGAGGTTATGCAAGCAGCCCGCCTGCTCGGCAAAAACGTGCAGTTGCGCATTGGCTATGTTGACGACGAAGACGTCCAACTGTATTACCGCGCGGCTGACCTTGTGGCGCTGCCCTTTGCCGAAATTACGACGAGCGGCTCGGCACTCTTGCCGCTCACCTTTGGAGTGCCGACGGTTATCCCACGCAAAGGCGCGCTGCAGGATATCCCTGCAGAGGCGGTGTTTTTCTATGACCCCGCAAAAAAACAAGCCTTCGACGAAGCGCTTTCGCAGGCGGTGCATAGCAAGGAGTTAGTCCGCAAACGTAAGGCTGCTTTGCAGTATGCGGCAAGCCTTGACTGGGACGGTATTGCAGGCAGGACACTGCGGGCAATGGGGCTGGATGCATGAGCCGGATTGATGCGCTCTCGCTCCGGGCTAAGATAGCGCTCGGTACTTTTAGTCAGCTGTTTAGCAAGCTGGCTGTAGCGGTGTTGTCGGTATTCACTTTGCGTTATTCTACGCAGTACTTGGGAGCTGAGGTGTACGGTCAGTATGCCACGGTTGTTGCCTACGTGACCATTTTTACCCTGCTAACTGATCTGGGGCTCACGGCTATTACCAGCCGCGAGATAGCCAGGCACCCAGATGATACGGATCACATTATTGGCAATAGCCTTGCCATGCGTTTGGCCCTCTCGGTAGCGGTTTCGCCGCTGATTGCCGTTGGTGGTTGGTGGCTATACATGACCAAGCCAGCTGAAATTAAGATTGGCATTGCATTAATGGTCGTTACGCTGGTCTTTGGAAGCGTGCAGTCTGTAACGTCGGCCCTTTTTACTGCTAAAAACCGCAATGATTTGCCAGCTGTGCTTATCGTACTCAACAAGCTCGTTTACTTGTTCGCCATTGTGGCAGCCGGTGCGTTGGGGTATGGCTTTTATGGATTTGTGTATGCTGCAATCGTTGCGGCTTTGCTGTCAGCCCTATTGAGCGTGTATTGGGCGTACCGGCGTGTCCGATTACGTCTGCTATTTCATATGACGCATTGGCGCAGAATGGCGCAGCTATCGATCCCACTGGGTATTATTCAGATTATCAACATGCTGTATTACAAGATCGATAGCGTGATGTTGTCGGTAATGCGTTCGCCGCGCGAGGTGGGTTTGTATGCTATAGCGTACGGTATTATTGATGTTGTTATGTCGGTGCCAAGCTTTTTCATGACTTCCCTAATGCCCACGCTGGCCACGGCTTCAAATGAGCGGTTGCGGGCAGTGGTAGAGCGTGCATTTTCGCTGCTAGCCTTTGTGGCTGTGCTTGCGGCAACTGGCGGCGTGCTGCTGAGCAAAGACATCGTTTTGCTTATCTCGAGCCAGGCGTTTGTCCATGCCGCGCTGCCATTTGCCATCCTAGTGGTGAGTGCAACATTTTCGTATATTAATGCTGTCTTTGGTTTTGCGTCCGTAGCTGTAAATAAACAGGGACGGCTGCTAAAAGTATCGCTTTTTACCGTTGGGCTAAACGTTGTGATTAATCTGTTTGCAATACCGCGCTTTGGTATTAGCGGTGCGGCGACTGCCACGCTTATTACGGAGTGTGTGGCGTGCGCCGGAGTGTACTTTGTTTTTTGGCGGCAAACAGGCATCTCGGTCCGTTTTGGTGCTATGTGGAAATATATAGTTGCTGCGGCATGTAGCCTTGCTTTTGCGTGGCCCATTAGTCTGATACATTTGCCATTACTTTTGCATTTTTTGCTAGTAGGCATGATTGTAGCTGTGGTATACCTGGGTACTGTTACGTTCTTAAGAGGTTTACCGGTTGATATTGAACGGCCGCTGGGGCGGCTCGTAGAAAGGCTAAAGAAATGAGTAGTAGTTCCCTCGTTTCGGTTGTGATACCTGCCTATAACTATGGTAAGTATATTACCGAGACCATTGACAGCGTGCTGGCGCAGCAATATACAAACATTGAGATTGTCGTTATTGATGATGGCTCCAGTGATAATACTGCGGCGGTTGTGGCCAGCTATGGGGATAAGGTACGGTATATATACCAAGAAAACCGCGGGTTATCTGCGGCGCGCAACGCAGGTATGCAGCAGGCTCAGGGTGATTACATTGTCTTTTGCGATGCCGACGACAAGCTGCACCCCGACTTTATTGCTAGGACAATGAAGGCGCTTAATACACATTCGGATGCAGCGTTTGCCTATACCCAGCAGCAATATTTTGAAGCCTCGAATGATGTAACGAAGTTCCCCCCGTATAATCTTGAGCGGCTCAAACAGGGAAATTTTATCCCGGCCTGCGTGCTCTTTCGGTCGAGCATAATACGCAATTATGCGTACGATACGCACTTTATGTCGTGGGAAGACTGGGATATGTATCTTACGTTAGCCGAACATGGGCTACACGGCGTGCTCGTTGACGAGCCGCTCGTGCTATACCGTAAGCATGCGCACGACAAAAGCATGCTCGACCGGTTTGCTGAGCATAAAAAGCGCGATATGCTCCGGCGTATTCGTTATAAGCATTGGCGCTTGTACGGTCTGGCAGAAACATTCCGCTTCACACTCTGGTATTGGCGTAGCCACTAGATCTTTTGCATGCCAAATCGTTTGCGGGTAAAGTCAACGTAGCCTTTGCCGATCGCCCGGGTAACTTTTACAAAATTACGTGGCCGGTTGCGGAGCGTGCGGTACATGCGTTGCCCGCTAGATACCAAATGCCTGCATATAAATGCCCACCAGCTGGCTGTGCTGTGCTCCCGCATACACAAAAGCCCATTGCGGGTTGTGTAGTATTGGTAGAGCGGCGTGTAGTACCCGCCGGTCGATGACGAGGCGGCATGCCAGGCATGTGCGCTGGCGACGTAAAAGTTACGGTAGCCTGCTTTTGCAAAGCGCAGCGACCAGTCGATTTCTTCAAAGTACAAAAAGTAGCGTTCATCGAGCATGCCGACTCTTTGAAGGGCTGGCATACGGACGAGCAGTGCGCAGCCATTGGCACGCGGTACCTCTTGGTCTTGGTCATAAGCTGGTCCGTCGGGTTCACCTTGTCCGATGTGAGGCGATAATCCGGTTTTTGGGTCAAGAGACGCACCGGCAAACCAGATGGTGTTCAAATCGGCATAGTAGATTTTTGGTGAGGCCAGCCCGATAGAGCTATCAGACTCCATTGCGGCAACCAGCTTCTGAATACAGTCCGGCGCAACGTAGGCGTCAGGGTTAACTAAAAAAGCGTAGTCGTAACCGTGTTCTTGAGCAATGGCAAGGCCGACGTTGTTGCCGCCCGCATAACCTAGATTTGACCCGCTATTACGGTATGCTACCTTTTTAAAGCGGCGGACGACATCTTTAGTGTTGTCGGTCGAGGCGTTATCGATTACGTATACATTGATCGGATATGTTGACGTTTGCAGTGACGTAAGGCAGCGCACAATGCAGTCGCTGCTGTTCCAGGCAAGGACGATAACGGCGACTGACGGTTTGGTATGGTGTTTGAGCGTTGCAGACATTGTTACAGTGAATAGGACTATATAGTAACATCGTACCGCATATTATTCAAATCGCTATGGTAGAAGGTGAGCTTGAATAAGCGACGCCGCACTTGCAATGGCAGCGGCCGTGTAGCTGGCGCCAAGGTCTGATGTGCCTACACTTCCAGAGATCTTTGGGCTTATTGCTGCCTCGGAGGTGCTGTTAAGATTTACTCCCGTAAGCACTGGCTGTCCACCGGACGTCACACACAAGAAGCCGATGGCGTACCGTTGACCGCGGGTTTTTGCAAAGGGCGCACTAAATGACTTAATGATGGCGCCAGTTGTGCCGTAGAGCGTGATGTCATTGGGTACTGACGCGATCAGCGTAAGGTCTCCCAGACCGCCTACGCTGTAAACACCTATGCGGCAAAGGGTGGGTGTTCCGGTGCTGGCCGTTGTTACGAAATAGCGTACCTGGCTTATAGTTTCGGTAGTGCGTGCGGTAAAGTACGTGAAACGCAGGAGTGTGTTTGAAAGAGTAATGGTTCCGGTCGCTTGCGTCCTTTGCATGATGGCCTCACCAGTAGTCAGAGTGTGCCCGCCAAAGAGCATGGTTTCGTCAGGCCCAACGAGAAGCCAGTTGTTGCCGTCAGAATAAAAAACCTGGCCGGTATCAGTCGCGAAGAAGCGGGTTCCTTTGTTGCCGCTGTTGGCAACGGGACGATTGGCGCTGGTATCTACGGCCGTAACCGTAGCGCCTGCGGTTGGGTACCAGGTGACGCTGTCGGAGATATACTCTGTTTCGGCATCGGTCGCATAATAGCGGCCCCCTGCACTTACGCTACTGGCGGATGGCCGGCTCGTGAGTGGCCCTGTGCTAGTTGTAGTATTACTAGCCTGGCCTGAGCCTGTGGCAATCCATGCTCCTAGCGCCTCAATGTATACGAAGCTGCAGGCGGTAATTTGATTGGCTTGAGTGTCAAGAGCCGGAACGCCTCCGCTCCAGGTAATGTTACTAGGCCAGGTGAACGCGTGACCGCCTATAGCATCTTGAACAATAGCGAGTCGAAGCACTTGCCCGTCTGTAGGGTTGCTTATTGAGCTTGACGTGACATTGCCAGTCAGTATGACATGCTGCGTATCACCTAGTGATGCGTCAAAAGTGATGCTTGCTGCTGATCCAAGGGCAATACTATTGCCTGCTACGGCGTATGTTTTAAAATTGGAGCCGATCTTGGCCGCTCCTTGCGTCCCCGCGCCGTTAAACGGGGTGATACCACTTAAGAATTGGTTGTCATGAATACTGATGTTGGTGCCAACGCTTGCGAGCTGAATGCCGTACTGTGCGGTGCTGGGCGTTTGTGTGTCTTCGAAGGTGTTGTAGCTTATGCTGGCGCCATTAAAGGTCGCACTGCTAAGCTGTTGTATACCGCAGCGGTCATTTGGTGCGAGGCTTTGCCCATAATTGCGAATCATATTGTTGCTAATGCTAACATTGCTATTGACGCCTACTGCCCTAAACGATATGCCATTGCGCTGGCAGTTCTCGATGATATTATTTTGAATGGTTAGGCCGTCTGACGGGTTACTTATTAAGATACCGTTTCCTGTGTTGCCGTCGGTGCCCTTAAGCCTTGTCCGGCCAATACTGAGGTCGCGGATTTCATTTTGGCCAGGGCTGTCGAACACAAACACGCCGCCGTAGCAGTTATCGACAAGCCCGCCATGAACGTGTTGCTTTTTGCCGCGTAGCGCAAATCCAAACCCATTGCAGCCAACTGCTTGGCAGTTATTAAAGACTATGTTGGTGCCGCCGGTATGGGCGTCCCAAGCGGTGTTGGTTGTTCCGTGTGCTATGCCAGTTATTGAAATGTCGTTTGGCGTGCCATTACATGAGAGCGCATGGCGGACTTGATCGGCATTGACAGTGACCTGCCCATGGGCGCATGGGCCGGATATATTGACCCCATAGCCAAACTGTGGCAGCCCGGTGACCGTTTGATCGTAGTAGTTACGTGCGACTGCCTTAACGGTGAATTGGTAGCAGCCCTGCAGTATTATGCCCGGGTTCGAGGCGCCTTCTCCTTCAATGTCTATGTCGATATCACGGCAATACCATAGACGCAGAAAGCTGGTAGTTGCCGTAGGTCCGGCAATAGATTTGAATACAAAGCCACGCACATAACAACCCTGTTGGTTGCGCGGCAGACGCTGCACGGTAGCTCCTGCGCTCACCTTAAAGGTGGCGTAGGCCGGCTCGGCGGTGGTAATCTGAGTGCTTGAGTCGACGCTATATATGCGCAAAGTCTGCCCTTGGGCGATGCCATTGTCGAGCGTGTTATCTTTGACGTAAATGAGGTCGTCAGCGACGAGCCCGGACGTCGTGGTGAGCTGCAACGTGGTTGAACCAGCAATAAAATCAGCGGCTACAGTAAATGATGCGGCATAACTGGTGGCGCCAAAGTTCCACGTTGCGTCATTGGTATTTTTTGCAAGGATGGTAACGGTTTGCGGCGTAGCGTATACGCGAGGAGGATATGCCTTATAAAACCAGGAGCAAACGTATTGTCCAGGCGGAAAGAAGAGTGGCTTTTTGGCCGTGTTGGCCGCATCAAAAGCCGCCTTAATTGCATTTGTGTCATCGGTGATACCGTCACCAGCAGCATTAAAAGGCGCGTCCTTTACGCTGATAAACGTATCGCCCTGCTGAACGGCGGTCGTGGCTAGTGCAAGTGGTTGTGCAATTTCTTTACGAAACTTAAGGCTACCGTCTGCATTGTGCTCTGTGGATAAAAAGTCGTTTAAAATGTTTCCCCACGTGCCGTTGTCGCCACCAGGGTTTGGAAGTCGTGCCATTTGCCACCCTCAATACCTATTCTATACTGGTTTCTGTCGGTCGCCCAGAGCATACTCCTACTTACTCCGTTCCGTCAACACATTTGAAAAAGTAGCAGAATATCGTTTGCGGGCATTAAACCAGGTGACCGTGATGCTTTGCGGGAACGCGAACAACAAGTCAACGCCTTTGTCGATGGCCGGGTACGCCCAATCTTACAAAGAATTATTAGATAATTCATTAGCTAGCGTATAATGAGTATCCGGTAACATACGGGTAATACAGTCATGATCCGCGCATTCCGTCAATTCATTCGGTGGGAACACCGTCATCGCCTTATTCCGCATATTGTAGTTTTTTGTATCCTGACGTTTTTAGCGCTCAAGTTTACGCTCCGCGGAGCGTCATCAAACGACCTGCTGTATTATTACGGCGTTCTGGTTACATTTGTGATACTTCTGACCTTTACGCTCTCGTTTACGCTATACAGAGACCCGTACGAAGAGGCGCTCGAAAAACTGGCCCGCAGAAAGCGTAAGCCAAAAAACCCGCTGGTGACTTGTCTAGTGGCCGTTTATAACGAAGAGGCGGTAATTGAAAAATGCGTTACCTCGGTTGTCAATCAGACATACAAGAACAAAGAGATCATTTTTATCAATGATTGCAGCACCGATGGCACGCTCAAGATTTTGCGCCGCCTTAAAAAGCGGTATGGTATTACAGTTATCGACTGCAAAAAGAACGTAGGCAAAAAGGGTGCGCTGGCCCGCGGTGTATACGAGGCCAAAGGTACTATCTTTGCCTTCTCGGACAGCGATTCGATCTGGGCGCCAGACGCGGTAGAAAAAATCGTAAAGATCTTTCGGGCCGATGAGCACGTAGGCGCGGTGAGCGGGCACACCCGGGCGCTTAACTCCGATAAGAATCTGCTCACCAAAGTGCAGGATTCGTGGTACGAAGGCCAATACTCCATTCGCAAGGCATTCGAGAGTATATTTAACTCAGTTTCCTGCGTGTCTGGGCCGCTCGCGGTCTTTCGCAAAGAAGCAATTTACAACTATATGCCGGCATGGGAGCAAGACACCTTTTTGGGTTCGCCGTTCCGATTTGCAACGGACCGCACACTTACCGGATTTGTGCTTGGCAGCAAACAATTAGAAAAGAAGCTCAAAGCCAAGTATAAAGACAGCCCGTTTATGGCCAAAAACTACCCTGCCCGCAATTGGAAGGTAGTGTACTGTAAATCTGCACGTGCCTGGACCAATGTGCCTGAATCGCCGCGGGCGGTTATCAAGCAGCAGGTGCGCTGGAAGAAGAGCTTCATTCGCAACACCTTCTTTACTGGCGCGTTCTTTTGGCGCAAACCCTTCCCGGTAGCCTTTGTGTATTATTTGCACGTCGCGTTTGTGTTTCTTGGTCCGTTTGTGGCCTTTCGCCATCTTATATATCTGCCGCTGTACGGCAATCTGGCGTCGATGGTGTTGTACCTGTCGGGTATTTGTTTTGTCGGTCTGATGTTTGGGCTGGCGTACAAGCTAGAGAACCCTGATTCGCATCGCTGGGTGTACCGGCCGCTCATGAGTCTCTTCTCTACCCTGGTATTGTCGTGGCTGATCTTTTACTCAATAGCTACGGTTAAAAAGATGGTGTGGTCGCGGGGTTAATATGTGGGTAAACCGGCTAGCCAAAAAACTCCGCAAAAATCCCAAGCTCTGGCTTGAGCTTGCCGGTGTCTTTTTGGTAGTGCTGATATTTTTGCTTAAAACAACCAGTTACCTGCGGATTGATGCGCTGGCGCTGCCCAACCTTGCGCACACTACTAATGTGGCGTATGCAAGCGTGCAGTCGTATATTGGTGAGTTAAAATACTTTGGTTCGTGTCCGGACGGTATGCTCAAGATTACGGTCGGTCAGCAGTATCTCTGCCGCGAGCCAGTCAAGCCTAGCATATACCAAAAGATTTTCGATACCTACCCACGCGATCCGCATGGCCGTGAGGTTATATACTCAGTGCTTGATACCGGATCGGTCAAAACGGCAAATGATTTTCTGAACGATCAGTATGATGTGCCGCGCTTTAAGCCGGCCACCTTCAAGCAACTTACCTGGAATGAAGATCCATATAATAACCAGAACTGGCGGCTCAACTTTTATAGCCTGCGCATCGAAAAAGATCTGCTTCAGGCAGCGATTACCACGCACGACCAACGCTACACCAAAAAACTGCTGGCCATTGTAAACAGTTTTATCGATACCGGCAGCAAACAGCCGCACGCGTGGGATGACTACCATGCAGTGGCTTGGCGCGCCATGACGCTTACCGATATATGGTGGAAGCTGCGCCAGCAAAACGTCTTGCCGATTGCCGATAGCAATAAGATTTTAGCTGCAATCCAGCAGCATGCCGACTTCTTGGCCCAGGTTGAGCACTACAATGAGTACGATAGCGATAGTAGCGAGGCGGCGGCTTTGTTCCTGGCGGGCGCTAACTTCCCCGATTTGCCCGGTGCAAACGGCTGGTTATTTACCTCCAAAGACCGGCTGGCAAGTAGGCTTAATAACATCATCGATGCCGATGGTGCTTTGGTTGAGCGCTCGGCATCTACTCATTTCTCTGCTCTCAGGGAATACTGGGAGATCGAAAGTTATGCACTAAAACACCATATTCAAATTGCGCCTGATTTTGATAGCAAAATATCCGGCATGATTAACTATGCAACCTATATTTTGCAGCCAGACCAGCATGTCCCAATGCTCGGCGCTTCGCTTGACCAGCAGATCCATAACAGCCAGGAATTTGCAGACATCGCCAAGCATTCGCCTCAGTTTCAATACGTGCTAACCAAGGGTAAAAAAGGTGCGCAGCCACCGAATACAAGCATGCAGTTTGCGTCGGCTGGCCTTACGATGCTGCGTTCAGGCTGGGGTGCCAAGAACTACACCCAGCAAACGCAGGTGCTATTTAACTATGGTCCGTATACATCGCGTGGTCACCTGGACTCGCTCGGTATTACCCTCTATGGCGGCGGCGCGGCATTGTTGCCAGGAGCAGGTTTATATACCTCGGCGCCCGAACCTGGTGCTAATTTTCTAACGGCGACATCGGCAGCCAACACGGTACTGGTAGATGGCAAGAATCAAGAAAGAGGTGCGGGTGTTGCCGGTGCTTTTGTAAGCAAAAATGGCTATTCCTCGCAGTCGGCGAGCGAACAGCTTAACCCTGGAGTGACACATGAACGGCAAGTTACGCTTATTGGCAATAAAACGGTGGTGGTTATTGATAAGCTGCACTCTGCGCAGGAGCATACCTACCAACAGCTGTTTCATTTATTCCCTGGTGCGGTCTATAGCCATAAGGGGCTGACTGCTGTGGCTCAGGGGCCCGAGGCGCAGCAGCGCCTGCAGATTGAGCAGCTTGCTACAAACGGTATTACTCTTACGGATGTGATAGGCCAGCAGACACCACAGGCAGTTGCCGGCGAGTGCTCGCTTGAATACGGCAAGCTTATCCCCTGCCGTCAGCTGGCCTATACTCAAACTGCAAAAGATGCGACGTTTGTAACGGTGCTCAGTATCGGCAAAGCCGACGCAGACATTTCTTATCGGCTGGCGAACAACGTGGTTACGGTTAAGCAAGGCTACAAGATATATAATTTAGCCATCAACGAAGCAAGTGGCAAAGCTCCGGTTGTTGCCGCATCAGATCCAGTGCCCCCAATGCCCCAAGAAACTGTCTTGGACCACACAGACGACACTGCGGGCTGGGAGGTAGCAAACGGTTCGATAGATGCTACAAGCGACGCACCGGATAGCGGGGCGTCAGCGTTGCGGCTAACAAGCAAGGCAGACATGGAGGCGACGATGGCCAAAAACGTTTCATGGGATATGAGCGGCAAAAACCTTGCCATGCGCTTAAAGGTCGATAGCACCGATACCACAGAAATAGCGAGCCTTATTCTTCGCTCAGGGAGTGCTTATGCCGAGCATCGGATCATAGACTCATACGGCATGGCGCATGGCGGCCAATGGGTGCCGGTTGGCCTTGCCACGGGGTCGTCGCGTGACCAACAGGGCCAGTGGGGCATTATTGGCCAGGGTTTTGATTGG
>DATCYV010000088.1:0-19676 GCA_036526215.1 Saccharimonadales bacterium (SeqCode) | reverse complement strand
TGGCGTGTCCATGCCCGGCCAGCTTGGATATCTGGTCGATCGCGCCCTTGGTGAACAGCGGCTGCAACTGCGTCATAACCGACACTAACACCGTTAGTACTGATATAACGATGTAGTATGGCCAGAGGCCTTTTGTAAAGCGGATGATCCGCCAAATGTGCTTCATGGGGCAGCTCCTAACGGTGTTATGTGCCTAAATACGTTCGGCACCAAACTGGTCATGAGCGGCAGCAGCAACGGCATCAAGCAAGCGATTGACTTCGTCGTCGGTCAGCGTACGCTCATATGAGGCAATACTCAAGCGGAAGGTGATCTGCTTGTAGTTGGTCTGGTCTTCTGGCTGGTAAATGTCGATTGGCTCCAAAGTATGGTGAGTTTGGTCAGGGCGATTGGTATCTAAATGACCTTCGACAAAACGAGCTAGTTCCTGGTAGGGCAAATCACCGCGCACACGCAAACAAATATCTTGTTCTACCTTGGGGAAGCGTGGCAATGGCTTGTAGTTTTGAGCGAAGGTGCGGGCGTCAAGGAGCACCTCGGGGCTTACTTCGAACCCGGCGCAGTAGACAGGTAGCTTTAGGGCCTTTAGAACGCTTTGGCGATATTCGCCGATTAAGCCAACGAGCGTGTCGGTACCGCGCAGGTACACGCCAGCACTGCGGTGGTAATCAAATGGAGCAGCTACCGGGTCGGTCTGTGCTTCGCCAAGCGGCAGATAGTCAAGCTCGAGCCCAAACGATTTTGCCAGGTAATCAAGGTAGGTGCGGGCACGGTAAAATGCGGCACCAGCCAGGGTTTGCGCCTTTTTGTCGCTGGCGGCAACTACCAAAGCGAGCGATTCATATTCGGTAGGCAATTCGCCGGCTTTCAGACCAACCTTGTGGTGAGTTTTGTTCACCTCAAAGAGCACGAATTCGTCAAAGCCAGCCTTGATGTTCATGTGAACCTTCTCAAGCAAGCTCGGGGTCAGGCTCATGCGGTAGTACTGCAGATCGGGGCTGAGGGCATTGCTAATCTGGAAGGCCAGGTTTTTATCCTGCCCCACCTTGTCAAACAAATTGCCGTGTACAAAGCTGTAGCTGAGGATTTCGTTGGCACCAGCGTCGGCCAGAAGGTCACGGACTTCGGCTTTAAGTTCGAGCAGCTCGTCGCGCGGAGTTGGCGTAAGGTCGCGCTTGGGCAGTTCCTGCGGCAAGTGGTCAAAGCCGTACAAACGACCGACTTCTTCAACAACATCTTCGGGGATGGCGATATCAGTGCGCCAGAACGGCGCCTGCACACTCAAGGTGTCACTCTCGATGGTGACAGCAAATTCAACGTTGCGCAGCAGCTGCGCCATTTCTTCGCTCGAAAGATCCAATCCCAAACGGCTGTTGATGAATGCGCGGGTCGTTACAACTGGAGCTTCGACCGAGCCACGTTCCACGACTTCAGCTGGCAAATGGTTGTCGTCTACCAACCGGCCCGCAACCTGACCGCCAACTATCTCTTTAACATCATTAATAGTCCTTGATAAAACAGCAATATTCTGCAGCGGGCTCTGCCCCTTGTTAAAGCGAGTTACGGCGTCGGTGAATAAACCATGCGCCATAGAGGTGCGACGGACCGAATACATGTCGAAGTTAGCGCACTCCAGAATGATGTTCTTAGTGTTATCGTCAACCTCGGTATCACCGCCGCCCATTACACCGCCGACGCCAATCAATTTGTCGTTGGTGGCAATCATGATCGCCTCAAGGCGCGGCTCAATTTCTTTGCCGTTCAAGAGTAGAATCTTCTCGCCTGGCTTTGGCTTGCGCACCACGATGGTGGCGTGGTCAGCTCCGGCATCTTGCGCTACAACCTTGTCGTAGTCATAGGCGTGCAGCGGCTGGCCGGTCAAAAGCATAAAGTAATTAGTAAGGTCTACGATGTTATTGATGGGGCGAACACCCAGCCTGCTCAACCAAGTCTGCAGCCAGACCGGACTCGGCTTGACTGTAATATTATTCATGGGAATAACTACAAATCGCGGCACAAGTTCAGGGATATCGTTTTTTACCTCGACCTTCAGCGGCCCATCAGTATCCTCAATATGCTCGCCCAGGCTATACCAATCAGGGCTCTTAAACTGCTGTGCTTGGATACCTGCAAGCTCACGCGCCACACCCAACATACCAAAGCAATCTGGGCGGTGGGTAAACATTTTGTTTTCCATGTCGATGACGACATCGCCGCGATAGTTAAAGGCATCAGCAAAGCTTGTACCAGGTTCTATGCTTTCGTCGTCGATCTCGAGGATGCCCTCATGGCTGTCGCCAATTCCAAGCTCCTTGGGGCTGGTAAGCATGCCATTACTAACCACGCCGCGTAATGGGCGGGAGTCGAGCACAAACGGATCTTCGTCGTTATACGTGCTTGGTACGGTGCTGCCGGGCGGCAACCAGGCGACCGTTAAGCCCTCGCGCACATTTGGCGCGCCGCAGACTACTTGCACGTGGCCGTTCTCGTCGCGTTCGACACCTTCGGCTTTGCCGCCGTCATCAATTTTGCAGACATGTAGACGGTCGGCGTTGGGGTGGTCTTCACATGAGATTACTCTTACAACAAGCACCCCGTCATAGCGTTCGCCAACTGGTATTACCTCTTCTACAGCACCAAGCTGAGCGCCAATTTTGGCTAGCAAGTCACTGAGGCCATTAGGCGCAGGATCACCAGACCACTGATATTTCTGCTGGTAGTAGCGGATGTGATTAAGACTAACCTTCATGTGATTGCACCTCTTGGATCTTTTGGTGGATTGCTTTTAATTCGTCTTCTGACATGTGCTTGCCCTCAGCCGTCAAAATGTAGCCAGGATAAACTGGGAAGAACGCCGACAGCTGCGGAAACTTACTGCGGTCACCGTTAAAGTCATGCATCGGGTAGAGCTTAACGTGCAAATGTGGTACTGCCTCGCCTTCAAAAACTACCGCTACGCGGCTCACACCCAAAGCTTTTTCTAGAATACCCGCGGCTTTCTTGGCCGCAGCCATAATGCCGGTCACTACTTGCGGATCAACCGCAAATACATATTCGCCCGGGTTCTGTTTGGGTACCACCACCGTTTGGCCCGGTGTGTTTCCAAAGGGCGTCAAGAATGCCAGGTAGTTTTCGTCTTCCCACACTTTGTAGCTGGGAATGTTACCGTCGACGATTTCGTCAAAAATTGTTCGATCTGCCATCTGTATTCGTCCTTTAGAACTGCTTTAAGAATTCAAGTTTGCCGCTTTCGAAATGCCGCACGTCCTCGATACCATATTTCATCATGACCAAGCGCTCGATGCCGATGCCCCAGGCAAAGCCACTGTAAGTTACCGGGTCAAGGCCAGCCATCTTGAGCACGTTGGGGTTGATCATGCCGCAGCCGCCCAGTTCAATCCAGCCGCTGTGACTACAGATTTTGCAACCTTTCTTTTGGCAAAACGGGCAGCTGAGTACGAACTCAAAGCTCGGCTCGGTAAACGGAAAGTAAAACGGTTGGAGTTTGAGCTCCATCGCTTGCTGGTAGTACTCTTCCAAAAAGGTCTTGAAGGTAGCGATCAGGTGACCGGCGTGGACACTCTTATCGACATACACGCCCTCGAGCTGGTAAAAGGTGTGCTCGTGGCGAGCGTCGAGATCTTCGTTACGGAAGACACGGCCGGGCAAGACTACGCTAATCGGGCGGCCTTTTTCTAGATCGGCCTTGTGCTTTTGCAGCACGCGATTCTGCATGGTGCTGGTGTGTGCCGGGGCGATGAGTTGCTTGCCTTTGTCGTCGGTCTCGACCGTCATAAAGGTGTCGTAATCGTCGCGAGCCGGGTGGCCTTCGGGAAAGTTAAGGGTCTCGAACATGTGGTAGTCGTCGTCAAGTTGGCGACTTTCGACGGCAGTAAAGCCCATGCGGTAAAAGATATCGAGTACAGTTTTGAGTTCGGCCTTGAGCGGATGCACGTTGCCATGTTCGGCGTCGAGCAAACCAGGGCGCTTGTCGGCTGGTGTGTTGACGTCGAACGGCGCCGTCACGTCGATGGGCGGCAACGCCTCAGCCTGCTCTTTGTGCTCAGCAACTAACTGCTCAAGCTCACCACGCAGCTGGTTAATCTCTTTGCCAAAGGCACCACGCTGGTCTGCAGGCAAAGTTGGGATTTCCGCAAACAATGCCTTCAGCTCCACCGCCTTTAAAATGTCGGATTTGTCGCTCAGCGTGCTCAGGCGGTCCTTGAGCTGCGCAGCAACTTCAGCAATGCGTGGATTTGAATAGTTCATATTACTCCTGATTATACCAGAGATATACAGAGATAAAACCGTCACCAGGACAATCACTGGTATAATTGCCGTATGGCAAACTTTTCTTTTGATATCGTCAGTGAATATGACAAGGCCGAGATGAACAACGTCTTCGACCAAACCCAGCGTGAAATTCAAAGTCGCTACGACTTTAAGGGCACACCGGCAGCTATTGAATGGCTCAATAATGACAAAACCGGCATTAAAATCATCGGCAACGGCGAATGGCAGATTGACGCCATCCTTGATATCTTCCGCAAAAAACTCGCCACCCGCGGCCAGAGTCAAAAGGTGCTGGACACCTCAAAAGAGCTACTCGAAAGCAATCTTAAAGCCAGCAAAGAGGTGCCTTTTAAAAAGGGGCTCGACCAAGATAAGGCCAAGCAAATCACCAAAATCCTGCGCGATGAGTTTCCCAAAGTAAAACCGCAAATTCAGGGTGATGCGGTGCGCGTCACTAGTAACAGCAAAGACGAACTCCAAGCCGTCATCCAAAAACTAAAAGGGGAAGATTTTGACTTCCCCCTTAGCTTTACCAACTACCGCTAGTTACTCATTAAATCGGCCGACACCCACACAGTTATATGAGCTTGGCTGGCGTGTTGTGTACGGATTGGTACGCTGCGAAGCACCCGTAGTCTGCTGACCATTTATAGTCAGCACATCCGGCATACTGAAAAGATCAATGGTTGGCGTAGCTTCATCGCATGTTTCGTGCGTAGTCACCGTAATATTCTTGGCATTACCACCGAGAAGCGTGTTCCCTTCGCTCAGATTAACTGTGTTATGCGTTCGGTCGGAAGCTGCCGTGAAGCCGCTCAGGTCAGCTTGGATAGTACCATCGTCGTTGCGTGTATAGGCAATTGTCTGCATATCATTTGCGCGGATGCCGGCAAAGCTACCGCCGTCAACCGTAAGCGACAGTTTTTGTTGATTAAGCGGCTGCTGGATATTGAGAAAGGTATTATTTCCAGCCACATGTATTGTATCAACCGATGGCGCATGGATGATCACATATACCATACTGTCGTTGTACAGGCACAAAAAGTGACAGACGTCCTCGTTCACAGAGTGGGTCGAGTCAATAGTGAGCGTGTCGCCCTTTACTTGGTTGGCAAATGATAGGTCGCGCTTGGCTGCGCCAAAATACTTTACCTCAACCGAATATTTGCTATCAGGCTGGTACTCATACGTGGTATTCATGCCAGCAATTACCGTAAGATTCTTGAACGGAGTCACATTGAGCATCTGCGTGTGATGCATCGCGTTTTGTTTGTCACGGATGCCCGGAGCGATATCTAGACCGATCGCCGTACCTGCAGCAAGGGCCGCAATCAAGACGCCAACTGCCGTAGCTACTACCCAACCCGGTACAAACCAGCGGCGCTTAAACATGGCTAGCCCCAGCAGGACAAGCGCCAATGTAACAATCATCGCTACGACGACGGCACAAAACAGCCCTACCACCGCCTCGGCGCCTATCGGAAACACCACCTCATCAGCAATTTGCGCGCCATGCACCAAAGTGTATGTAGCGAGTACCGCCGTTGTCATAAGGGTTATGAGTCCAACCAGACAAAAGCTAATCCCCATGGCAGTTAAGATAAACTTTCCGAGCCCGCTCAAGATAATCCCAAACTTTTGGTTGGCCCGCTGTGCTGCGCCTGGTACGTCGGCCCGGTCGATCAGCCCTTTAATGCTGCCGACCGTGACGGCTTTTCCCTGCATTTGCAGACGATCGCTCGGCGTCTTGGCCTCAGGCATAACCAACCAGAGCAACAGATAGATAGGGATTGCCGCACCACCAAAGAACAGCACTAGCACAAAGATCAAACGCACCAGCACAACGTCTAAGCCAAAGAACGAAGCGATGCCCGCGCACACTCCAGCAATCATGCCGTGCTGCGTGTCACGAAAGAGGCGCTTTTGTGATTGCTCCGACTCGCCCGTCTCACGTGTTTCGTAGCCCTCGTCAGTAAAATCACCCGGCTCACCAAGCTGGCTCTTTAAAAACTCCACGTCATCAGGCAAGACTACCTTGTCGCCATGGATGCCACGCTCCATAAGCAGCTCGGCCATCCGCAACTCCACCTCTTTAACTACTTCGGAATCTCGCCCAGCCTGATGCTCAATTGCTTCCAAGTACGTCCTAAGCTGCCGGTGCGCATCGACTGCGATGGTAAACGGCGTTCGGCCTAGGTGGATCTTTTTCACCTCGTTCATGATGCTCCTTTCTCTAGCAATTTGATCGATTTGTCGAGCCGCTCGTACGTTGCCTCTAGGCTGGCGAGAACAGTTTTACCTTCGTCAGTGAGCCAATAGTACTTACGCGGCGGACCTTGTTCTGATTCGCGCCATTCGTAGCCCAGCAGGTTATCACGCGCCAGCCGGTTCAAGAGCGGGTACAGCGTACCTTCGACGACGATCAACTCCGCTTCATGTAAACGCCGGATGATGTCGGAGGTATAGGCTTTGCCGTTTGAACACAGCAGCAGCACGCAGTACACCAGCATCCCTTTACGCATTTGCGTTTCTGACTGGTCTACGAATGATGCATGTGCACTATTATTTTCCATACAGTACTATGTTATGCAAGGTACTATGTTTTGTCAAGCCATTCAATTAACACTGACGCGCACCGTGCTGTATACTACAATCATGAGCGAAATGCCCGGTGTAGCTGATCGAGCTATAGAATTACTCCGCAAAAACGACAAAGGGCTTTACACCATCCCCGCCGAAGGCCTATACCCGCACCAGTGGCTGTGGGATAGCTGCTTTATTGCCATTGGCCAGCGCCACTACGACATCGAGCGCGCCAAAATGGAGATTACAGGCCTGCTGCGCGGTCAGTGGAGCAACGGCATGGTGCCGCACATGATCTTTACTCCCGGTTATAAGCAGTACCGCAGCGCCCACGGTATTTGGGATAGCTTTGTCAGCCCCTTTGCGCCCGAAGACGTTTCGACCAGTGGCATAACCCAGCCGCCCATGCTGGCCGAGGCCATTGTGCGCATCGGCGAAAAGCTTAAGCTGCCAGAGCGACGCAGCTGGTACCGCCAAGTCTTCCCCGCCCTGCTCGCCTACCACGAATGGCTATACCGCGAGCGCGATCCGCACGGCGAAGGCCTTGTGTTACAAATTCACCCCTGGGAGACCGGCCTCGACACCACGCCGCCCTGGATGGCCGAATTGCACGAACACATCTTGCCGTGGTGGATCCGCGCCCTCGAAAAATCCAAACTGATCTTTTTGGCCGGCCTGTTCCGTGTAGACACCCACTTTGTGCCGCTCGAGCAGCGTTATCCAACCGTTGACGCCATGGCCCTCTACGATGTGCAGCGCCGCCTGCGCCGCAAAGAGTACAACATCGACCGCATCCTCAGCCACTCATTATTCACCATTGAAGACCTGACTTTTAACTCCATCCTGATGCGCGCTAACGAACACTTACTGGCCATCGCCAAAACGCTGCGCGCCGACATCCCCGAAGACTTATGTAAGCGCATCGAGCACGGCCGCAAAGCCTTCGAGGAGCTATGGGACCCCTACACCGAACAGTACTATTCGCGTCATTTCATAACCCACAAGCCCTGCAAAGAACCCAGCATTGCCACCCTTATGCCATTGTATGCCGGCGTAATCAGTGAAGAACGTGCTGCGACATTGGTCAAAATGCTCGAGAGCGAACACATCTTTGGCCCATCATACCCGGTGCCGAGCGTGCCGCTTAATTCGCCGTGGTTTAACGCCAAGATGTACTGGCAAGGCCCTACCTGGCTCAACATGAACTGGCTGATCGCCGATGGCCTGCGCCGCTACGGCTACCGCGATCACGCTGACGCGCTCATCGAAAGCTCACTTGAACTCGTCAAAGATGGTACGTTCTATGAATATTACAATCCCGTGAACGGCGACCCGCTCGGCGCACCGAATTTTAGCTGGACGGCGGCAATTGCGCTCGACTGGCTCAAAAACAAAAAAGGAGATTAGCATGCTACTTCACGACAACGGCAAAACATATACTCAAGCATCTGGCGTGATCTTGTTTGATTCGGATGGGCATATACTCGTGCAGTTTCGGTCAGGTAAAAAACACGGGTTTATACCAGGCGGGCAAAAAGAAGGCATGGAGAGCCCGCGGCAAGCTGCCCTGCGTGAGATAAGAGAGGAAATGGGCCTTACCCTGACCCACCTAGACCTAGTACTCATCGACCATCGAACCGCCAAGCGCAAAACCTTCGAAGTTATTCATTACTTGTTCTACGGCGGTATTTTATCCAAGGAACAAATCAAAAATATCGCAGTAGACGGAGGCGAAGTGAATAGCATATCGTTTATGACGCCCGAGAACGCCTTGCATACTCTCGACCCTCCTAGCAAAAGACGCGTTAGGTTGGCGCTTAACCTTATTGCCAAGCATAGTTTCTCGAATTACTACGAAAACCAAATAACTGTTTAATTCTAAGGTAAACTTATGCCATGCGTAGCTTTAATACAGCATTATCGCCACCTCAGGCAGTGCCAAACTAGTCGTCGAGTGAAGGGCGCTCCAGCGCCAGCGGCTCGACCGCTGCAGCCGTGTCGGCGATCTTGATGACGTCTTTGTCGACTTTTTTGAGTTCTTTGTGGGCACTGTTGAAGTGATTTACAGTGGTACCCAGACTGTTGCCGAGTTTTTGCATGAGCTGCTCGTATGTAGTTATGTGGCGGCCAAGTTCGCCAACGCGCTTTTGGATCTCTTTGGCTTGCTCCTCGATTTGCAGGCTGCGCAGGCCTTGCATGACGGTTTGCAGGTAGGCCATAAATGTCGTGGGGCTTACAATGATGACGTTCTTTTCGCGGAAGGCGTATTCAATAAGATCGCGCGCTGTGGTATTGGTAATGCCCACTTTGTTGATGAGCAGGTCATAGTAAATCGCCTCCGACGGGATGAACATAAAAGCGTAGTCCATCGTGCCCTCGGCAGGCCTGATGTATTTGGCGGTTTCGTCGATACGGTTCTTGAGGTCGGTCTTGAAGGCACGGGCCAAAACGTCGCGCTGCGTTTTGTCTTTTTCGTCGAGCAGGCGGTTGTAGTTCTCTAGGCTGAATTTTGAGTCAACCGGCAGCATCCTGCCCTTATCGAGGACAATCACCGCATCGCAGATCAGATCGCGTCCTTGGTCGTCTTTGCAGATTTTGTACTGCAACTTAAAACGGTCGGGCGGCATGACGTTCTCGAGCACCTGGCTCAGGTAATATTCGCCCAGTACACCGCGCTGCTTAGGGTTCTGCAATACGTTTTGCAAAATCTTTAGTTCGTCAGCGACGTTTACTACACGTTTGTTGGTCTCATCAAGCTTGGTCAAACGCTCCGTAACGTCAGTAATGAGCTTCGAGCTGGCGCTGAACTGCTTCATGATGGATTCACGCATCAGCTCTTGGTTTTTGTCGAGGCGATCGGTAATTTGGTTCTGCAAGCCTTCTTTAAATTTTGCTATATCGTCGCTCAGGCGCGAAAGGTCTTCTTTGAGCAGCAGCGAGGCCTGGGCGTCGCCCGCCCCCGTCGCCGGTTTGCGGAGCTGCATCACCAGCACAGCCGCCAAAGCCGCACACACGATCCCCAAAATAATCACCGCTCCAGTCATTGTTCCTCCAGTATAGCATTAAAGCATTAGAAAACCCGGGGATGCCCGGGCTTTCGTGGAAGTCTCTCACTTCCAATTTCATTGTAAAACCGCCGCCCGCTAAGCACAAGCTTTTTGCATGTGATTTTTATCAGTCGAGACGCAGTGCCACTTTAATAGGCTGTGGCAAAATCCGAATAAATGAGACGACACCAACACCAATTGCCAGCCCGCCAATAACATCCAGCGGGAAGTGCACGCCTAGGTAG
Source organism: Saccharimonadales bacterium (SeqCode) (assembly GCA_036526215.1). Classification (GTDB taxonomy): domain Bacteria; phylum Patescibacteriota; class Saccharimonadia; order Saccharimonadales; family UBA4665; genus JARIHD01. The sequence continues at coordinate 9,508 of DATCYV010000088.1, read as the reverse complement.
ACGCGGGACAGCATCATCAAAACAACCGGGATCGGTAGTAACCAACGCCACTTTTTAGGCACGTACGGCAAGATCGCCAGCATCAGGATGGTAATCATCATAGTGTGGCCAGATGGGAAACCCATGCCGGTTTCGTGTGCACGGGTATGAGTATCGTGCAGTATTTCAAACGGGCGGCCACGGCCGACAAAATGCTTGGCTACAAATGCTGCGCCATAACCACCGATAAAGCATACCGACAGCCGCCACGACAAGCGGTACATGCGGACCAAGAAAGTGAGCACCACAGCTAATGTGGCGGTCCAAAGGCTCTCGGGGAACAACGTAGCGCCCAAGAAGAAACCACGCAGGCTATTCGGCCAGTTGTTAATCATATGGTAGAGCGACAGCTCCCAGCCAGCAACCGCATGCCGGTACGTCGCGAGCGCCGCAGTCACACCAAATACGAGCAGCGATGCGATAAACGCGCCCAAATATACGCCAAAATGCCCGTGATAGGGCGTAATATCAGTTTTCGTCTTCTTCATGGTCTGATCTTTCACTTAACAAAAAGTATAGCACTCACCTGCGCGAGACGAAACCGCTTCCGCGCACATAAAACCGCCACAGCCTGTGGACATCCCGAGTGATGCCAATGCGCGTGGCAGCCACTATATCATCGGATGATAGCGCTGGCTCAATATGTAGTTGCAGTGGCGGTTGGCTCAGATCGTGTCCGTTCCAGGCTTTGTCGATTGCGAGCGCCTGGCAGACTTTGGCTGGCCCGTTCGTAAGCTGTACCCCGCTCAGCCCATGCCGGTTACGGCTCATAACCGCCTCGCCCGCCAATGGCTCGACTGCCCGGATGAGCACGGCCGAGCCTTCGCCTTCTTGCCCGGTCACAATGTTCATGCAGTAGTGCATACCGTAGGTAAAGTACACATACAGATGGCCGGCCGGGCCAAACATGTTTTCGGTCCGGGGCGTTTTACCTTTGTAGCTATGACTGGCTGCGTCGGTTTGGTGGTAGGCTTCGGTTTCAACAATACGGCCGATGAGCTGCTGCCCATCAATTTCGCGCACCAACACACACCCCAGCAGCCGCTGCGCCGCCTCCACCGCATCCCCCTCCAAAAACCCAAAATCCTCATTCATCTCCCAACATTATATCCCCTTATACCCCACACACCCGTATGAAAGGGAGCGTTCACCTCCAAAGGAAAGCCCCGGGTATCGGTTCACTCTGGTGCTAACCAACTCCCTTTCATACGGGTGTGTGGGGTGGTCAGTAGTGCTGCCGGAAGGGGCTCGCCTATAGTGCGCGAGCAAACCGATACCAAGTGCCTTTGGAGGTTTGCGTCCCCTTACGGTAGTACTATTGACCACCAAGCGAAGCAGAGCGTAATTGTGGCGTATAATGAGGGTGTAAGTGCAAAGGAGATGCACATGTATAAACCAGTGAGCGCCGCCAGTGGCACAGTATACAAACACGTTGCCAAACCCATCCTGTTCAAAATGAAGCCCGACACCGTCCATCACCGCATGCTCGGCAGTGCTATCCGCCTGCAAAAATCCAAATTTATTAAAGGTACCCTGGATAAATCGTGGGCTTACCACAACCCGGCCATGCTCGGCCAAACGCTCCATGGCATTACTTTTGACAATCCCATCGGTCTGTCGGCAGGCTTGGATGCCAATTTCGAGCTTGCTCCCATGCTCAAAGCGATTGGTTTTGGGCTTATGGAGGGTGGCTCGCTCACCTACCAGCCCTGCGAGGGCAACCCCCGCCCCTGGTTTTACCGCGTGCCAAGTGCCAAGTCGCTCGTAGTCAACAAGGGGCTCGCCAACCGCGGCGTTGACGCCATTATGGAGCACATCAAAAGTTATCCAAAAGATACATTCAAGGATTTCCGCCTGAATATTTCGGTCGCCAAAACCAACTCGCCCGTGGCCTGCACCGAAGACGAGGCCGTCGCCGACTATCTCGGCAGCCTTAAGGCCATTAAAAAAGCTAAAGTCGGCGATATGATCACCATTAACCTTTCGTGCCCCAACACCTATGCCGGCGAACCATTCACCACGCCCAAGCGGCTTGAGCACCTGCTGCGCGAGGTCGACAAACTTAAGCTCGAACAGCCATTGTTTATCAAAATGCCTTCGCATCTTGAATGGAAAGAATTTGACGGGCTGCTCAAGGTCATCATCAAGCACCGTGTCACTGGTGTAACCATCAGTAACCTCGGCAAAAACCGCGAACCGCTCGAAAAATCAGGCGTTCTGCCGACACACATACCAGGCAAACTAAGCGGCAAGCCGACGTATGAGACCAGCAATATGCTCATAGCTAGTACCTACCGCCGCTACGGAGACAAGCTCACAATTATTGGCGTCGGCGGTGTGTTCTCGGCCGAGGACGCCTACACCAAAATCAAGCTCGGCGCCAGCTTGGTCGAACTGATCACCGGCATGATTTTTGAGGGTCCACAGCTTATCGGCCAGATCAACCGCGGCCTGGTTGACCTCCTCAAAAAAGACGGCCTTGCCAACATCAGCCAAGCGATTGGCATGGACAACAAGCGGCCGTAGCAACGCCTCACAGACTATTGCTCGTTTTTGTGCTCTTCTTCGCGCCGGGTGTGGCGCTCGTGATCAAACTGCGTCAACCGGGCCACCACCGGTTTATTAACCTGGCGCGCAACCACGTTTACAAAGCCCAGGATGAACCCAACGCCAATTAACACGTACACCGTGGTAAACAAGCGGCTGATGTCGCTGGTAGGGTGCACATCGCCATACCCCACCGTAGTGAGAGTAGACACGCAAAAGTAAAGTGAAGTTATGAGATCCCACCCCTCGACGACCATGTAGAACACCACGCCAATCGCAATAATAATGGTGGCAAACAAAAATAGTCCGCGCAGTTCCCAGTCGAGCAGCGTCCGCTTAAAGTCAACAATGTCTTCCTTAATACCAACCGCTAGTTTTGTCCCTTGTTTCATGATATTCCCCTTTACATTTGCTTGCCTGGCCCCGGCTTAGATTGGAGCGCTTCAATTGCTGGATGGTCGAGCCCAAAATAGTGGGCAAATTCATGCCAAACCGTTCGTTTAACAACTGCCCGCAACTGGGCATACGTTTGAACGTACGCTAACATAGGCTCTTTAAAGATGGTTATCTTGTCGGGCGGATAACCAGTAATGCCTTGCCTGCGAGTCAGAGGTACGCCTTCGTACAGTCCAAACAGCGTTTGGTCGCCACGAAGACGCAGCTTTTCGCGCTGCTCAGGCGTAGGCACATCTGCATACACTACAGCGACATTTTGGGCCGCCTGCATATGGTCTTTTGGTAGTTCAGCAGTTACTTCGTCGATAAGCGCCGCAAATTGCTCGTCAGAAATGTCGATCATATCACTATTGTACCGAAGATAGCGACCCGGACCTACTGCGTATTGTTAGCATTTTTACATCTTTACGTGGGCAATCAGCAGATAATACCCAAGGTGTAACCAAGAGGAGACTCCAAATGGGAATAATTGCATGGATTGTTCTTGGCGGAATTGCCGGTTGGATTGCGTCAATGATCGCAGGCAACAACGCTGAGCAAGGTGTCGTTGGCAATATTATCGTAGGTATAATTGGTGCCTTTATTGGCGGTCTGATCTTCAGCTTATTGGGCGGCAAGGGAGTCACCGGCTTTAACCTCTGGAGCCTGATCGTGTCGGTTATTGGTTCGGTCGTCCTGCTCTTCATTATTCGGAGCGTCCGGCACGCCTAAACACCACTACCCTACTTTCGCCTCACCCCGCTTCTTCGCTCAAGGGGTGAGGTTTTTCTATAAATATGTACCTATCGTTGAATTGGCAAAATGGTGCCTTGAGATGATGGTACTTCAGGAGACGACGGTGCTAATAGTTGCGCTGGGATGATTGCTACTACTTCTACAGGGATTCTGCGGAGAACCGCACCAAGCGCTGGCGCAATCTCGTAAATACGAGGATTATGCTCACATGTCACCGAATCGTGCTGAGCAAAGAATTCGCCGACAAGGCCCGCCAGATAGGCCGGGGATGTCCCAGAGCCAGATGCAGACCCTGACCCAATGCGACCACCAATAGAGCCCCTGCAGCCGGTGCCACCCATACTAACAAGAGGGTCGGACCCCAATTTTTCGGCGAATACTGTCAAGACACAACCATTGCGTTCACTGTGAATACGCCTATACCCTAGAGTGTGATCGTGAGTCATACGTCCATCTCCTTCACTTTGCAAAAAATACAAGCGTACATGTTAACACAATATGGCGCTCGTGTCAAGTGTCTCACCGTCCGCTCTGCACATCTGGCAAATTGCCGGCGCGTCTAGTTATATTTTCTTTTCGCGTTTGCGCTTGGTAGGATCAAGCTCGCGTTTACGCAAACGCAGGTTCTTGGGGGTTACTTCTAAGAGTTCGTCGTTCTCAATAAAGTCCAGGCATTGTTCTAGGCTCAAGATGGTTGCCGGAGTCAGCTGTACTACACCATCGCTCGATTTGCTGCGCATATTGGTCAAGTGCTTGGCTTTACAGACATTGATTTCCATATCTTCGCGTCGAGTGTTGAGGCCCACGATTTCACCTGCGTACACCTTTTCGGCTGGGCCGACAAATAGCGTACCGCGGGCTTCGGCGGTTTCGAGTGAATATGGCATGGTCGTGCCGGTTTCAAACGCAATCAGCACGCCGTTGCGGATTTGCTGCAAAGCCGAACCCATAGGCTGGTAGCCAGAGGTCAGGCTGTTCATGACAATCGTACCCTTGGTGTTGGTCATCAAGATGTTGCGCATACCGAGCAGCGCGCGGGTTGGCATTTCGTACACCAACTTGGTAACGCCCTTGCTGGTTACAAATTGCTCTTTAAGGTCGGCGCGGCGCTGGCCGAGCTCCATCTGTACGGCGCCTACGTGTTCGGCAGGGACTTCAATAATAACTTCTTCGACCGGTTCCATAGTTTGGCCGTCTTCTTCGTGCGTCACCACCTGGGGGCGACCCACTTCAAATTCGTAGCCTTCGCGGCGCATGGTTTCGATAAGCACACTCAAGTGCAGCTCGCCACGGCCCGATACCAAAAAGCCAATACCGTTGTCTTCGACGCGCAGGCCAACGTTGGTTTCGAGTTCTTTGTGCAGGCGGTCGCCAATCTGGCGACTAGTGGTAAATTCACCCTCGGTACCCTTGAATGGGCTGGTGTTTGGGCCAAGATAAATCTGCAAGGTTGGAGCTTCAACTTCGATGACGGGCAGCGCTTCGGGGCTAACAGCATCAGCAATTGTTTCGCCAATGCGGGCGTCGGCAATGCCAGTCAGCTGGACGATATCACCAGCAACACCACCGTCAACTTCAAACTTTGTTACACCCTGGCTCATAAAGACATTTTCAACTTTGGCCTTAACTTGCGACCCATCTGCCTTACAGAGCACCACCTGGTCACCCGGTTTTACAGTACCGCGCGAAATGCGGCCAATCGCATACTTACCCTTGTAGGTGTCCCAGGCTAGAGCAGTAACTAGCATCTGGAATGGCTTGTCCATTTCAATCGTTGGAGCAGGAATTTTATTAATAATGGCGTCAAAAATAACATCGAGGTTGCCGTCTTCGTCGGGATTGGTTGGCGGCGTGTCCCAGGCTTTGCCGGCGCGGCCAATGGCGTAGTACACCGGATAGTGTAACTGGTCTTCGTGTACGGCGAGTTCTAAGAATAGGTCGGCGAGTTCGTCTTCAACTTCGCTAATGCGGCTACCCGGCTTGTCGATCTTGTTGATAATCACGATTGGCTTGAGTTCAGCGGCCAGAGCCTTGCCCAGCACGAACTTAGTCTGGGGCATCGGGCCTTCTTGGGCGTCGACAATCAAGATACAACCATCAGCCATGTTAAGAGTACGCTCAACTTCGCCAGAAAAGTCAGCGTGACCCGGGGTATCGATGATGTTAATACGGTAGTCATCGTGCTGTACGGCGGTCACCTTGGCGGTGATGGTAATGCCGCGTTCGCGCTCTTGGTCGCCGCTGTCCATGATCAGTTCCTGGCTCATTTCGGCCTGGTTGTCACGGAAAGTTTTGGATTGCTTTAATAGACCGTCCACCAAAGTTGTTTTACCGTGGTCAACGTGGGCAATGATTGCAATGTTGCGAATTTTCGCAGGGTCTTGAACAGATTGTGCCATATAAAAATACGCCCCTAGCCAGCGTTTGTAATTTACTTGCTTTTATTATGGCATAAGCGTAAAGATTTTTCAAGTCCTTTAAGGTGTTGATGCAAAGCCCTACGCAAAAATGCGCCCGGTCATCCCAGGGCGCATTTATTCATCGCGCCGCTACCGTTACCTCGCTAACGGCCTAGCTCGCGCCTTAAGGCTAAGCAAGAGTGCGCCAAAGCCAAGCCAGTAGGCCAGCATCAGCATGAGCGTACCCACTAGCGGCAAGAAGTATGCCGTAACAATCACCAAGCTGCCCAGCGCAACCGCACCAAAAGGGTTACTGCGCTTACGCAAGATCCGCTCGCCAACATAGTACGCCACGATCGGACCGGCAAGCATCGCACCGAGCATCCAGGCCACGAACATAAAGAACGTCAGCGGAATGCCTACCACCGAAAAGATCAGGCCGATGGCAATAACCGGCAATACAAAGCTAGCGAGCAAACCAACAAGCAGCGTCTTAGCGAAGTTCGTTTCAATATGCTTGACTTGTTTGCGCAAGAAATCCGGGAAGAGATACAGCAGCAGCAAGGCTAGCAGCAGCAGACCGAATAAAACAAACAGGTAGAATACAACATTGATATGCCAGAAGCTCTTCTTTTTGTGCTGCGCAACATTGTAAGTTGTCTTGCCCTTTACCACTGCGCCATTGTCGATAGTGGCCTTTACTGGGCTGGAGTAGTCTAAGTCACCAGCAATAACCGTATTGCCGCGCAAGTGTGCTTTTTGCATAGAACCCTTGACGTCGCGGCCAATGTTACCGTTAAATATAACGTTGTTACCCGCAACGATTACGTCACGCGTAACATCGCCCTTAATGTTGAGCTGATCCCCAGTAAGGGTAATGTCTTGGGCCACCTTGGCGTTGGCGTCAAGCGATACGGTCGCGCCAAGCAACGTCGCGCTTCGGGATATATCAGCAGAGACACTCACGGTCTGACCAGCCACGCGGACACTACCGTCAATCTTGCCCGAGATTGTCACGTCTTGACCGGCACACAGCACGTCGCCATGCACCGTCGCGTCAACATTCACCGTTTGGCCACCACAGTAGACATCACCATTGATGGTGCCTTTAATGTCGACGTTCTTGCCTGTGCTATACAGCGTGCTATTCACGACCTCATCTTTATCTACGGTAGCTGCAAAGCGCTGAGCGTGCGCCAAACCTGCCCAAGCGAGCACCGGCGCAGCCACGAGCAACAGCAGCCCTGCGGCCCACGTTAATTTCTTCATAAGCACCCTCCTTATCATGTGTACATTGTACAACAAGTTCTAAACAAGAGTACGGCAAACCAGGTGCATTATCCCTCAGGGCACTTTACAGGTGGCCATTGGCCAGCCTGTGGCGCTTGCCCGCTATGCTGACCCGTCGGGTTAATGCACCTGGTTTAGCCTAATTTGATCACCCTACGGTCACTGCCATCACCAAATCCCACTTTGTATCCGCCGCGCAGTAAATGAACTTCAGATAATGCTGTAGTCCAACTACTGTGGTTGATGGAAGTAAAACGCTGCCTGCGCGGTAAATAGCATTCCATGCGAGGCTCTGAGCGCTGCCGTTATCCTTAATCCTAATCAATAGTGTTTGGCCGTCAGAAGGTGTTCCGGTCGGCGCGGCGAAGGTGGCTCCTGTGGCGAGCGCAGTGACCGTGAACAGGTCAGTAGTGTCACCGGCAGGCCCTGGCGTGGCGCTAGACGTAATTGTTGAGACACGAGGAGCGATCCGTTTATTAGAAAGGGTCTGAGGACTCGACGGATCGACACCAATAAGCACGCCCGCTCCAAGCGACGATGACGCATTAGGAGTTCCTGTCCACGAGGCGCCGGTACTGTCGCCATCGAAATAGGAAATAACTGGGGTCGCAGGAGCTTGTACGAGCAGGGCGTGGCGAAGATAGGTAAAGACGTTGGTAACTCCTGGGTCAACATTTGCCTCGATTATCAAGGCAGTAGGGTTGGTCGCCGCCCCTGTCCCAACCAGAGTCCCGGTAATACGAGTGTAAACACCCGCCGCCAATGCGATACCACCGGGAAATGCCCCGCCGGCATTGGTATGGGCGTCAACGGGAGGCTTAACGTCCACAGAAAACTGCCAGTGTGTACCCGCTGGCAGTACTTGCGTTCCCACAACACCACAAGAGGTCAGACTACATAGTAAAATCCCAGTTCCCCCCGAGGCGAAACGTTGTGCGCGAATCTCGCCATAACCCGAGGCAGTTGTGTAAATGAGCGGAAGTGCCCCAGGGTTGGAACTGACCCAACCCGTGATGCTCGCGGGGGCAGGGTTTGTGGCGCTGTTCAAGTGCGCAGTCGCATTGATGTCTAGTTTTAGATCCAAGGCTGCCTGTTGAGCATTACTAACAGGTTTGGCCAGGTCCGAAGTGTTATCTACGAAACCAAGGCCAATACTGGCAGCTGTTACCTGAGGGTGCGTACCAACAGCAGGCACCTCATAATAGCAACTCACCGAAGTCAATGCTGTTTCATTAATCCAATACGCAGAAGATATAGTTGAAGGCATTGTGTTTCCGACAGCTCTGTTTACCGACGAAACCGAGCCGGCTGTGGTGATGCAGTAGGTGGTTGTGTCATGAGGGTCAAAATAATTGTCAGTTATGTACACACCAGATACATTTCCCCCGCCCGCTCCTCCGAGCGACACGCCGGTGGTTGTAAAGTCCCGGAAGTAGTTACCAGACACTTTTACACCATTTGTATCTCCAGTAACAAACATCGATACCGGACATGACGTGACAGTGTTTCCGACAATGTTGATCCCCCGAGGCGCACCGTTGATACGGTTGACGTGAATACCCGCCGAGACACACCCCGAGATCATATTTCCCGAGATTACGCCATCCCGAACGGTCTCTGGGAAGATGCCTACCAGGCCGTTTTTACATATGTTGTTACTGATAACAAAGTTCTTACCGTGGCACGTGGTGGTACCATCCTCGCCGTAGATGTCAATATTGTTGTCCGCGCTGGTATCAACGTAGTTATCGGAAATAACCAAACCATCGAACTGTGATGACTGGATGCCGATGCTGGACGAGTTAAGCACCGTATTATTCAGGATTTTTAAATTAGTGGCATTGGTCGTTGTCGTCCCTCGGAGCATAATACCGTTGCCGTTACAGTTAATAGACCTCACGTTTTTAACCGTAACGTTGGCCAAACACTCTAGGACGATGTTCGAACACTGCGTAGAAGCGGGATGATTAGCAGCGTTGCCGTCAATGGTGATGTCACTGATTGATGCATTGGATAGACGTACATCACCCCCGCTTCCGGTT
>DATCYV010000087.1:0-4208 GCA_036526215.1 Saccharimonadales bacterium (SeqCode) | reverse complement strand
GCATGCGTATATCTTGATCATCGACGATATCCAAGACCGATCTAAGCTGCGCCGCGGCAACAAGACTGTACACGAAGCACTCGCTCAATATGCTCGAGAACATCAATTCCACGGTGACGTCCAGCATGCTGGCGTGGCCTTGGCGCTTAATGCCGCGCTATCTGGTGCGCATGCAGCTCAAGTGTTGCTTGCCGGTCTGAACGTGCCAGAAGAACTGCGCATCAAGGTACTCGGTATTGTAAACTTGACCATGGTGACTACCGCACACGGCCAAACGGCTGACATAATGAACGAGCTGCTGCCTCAAACAGATATGCAGGCAGTTGAACATGCCCTGGAGTGGAAAACGGCGCACTACACCGTGCTTAACCCGCTGTGTGTAGGTATGGTACTCGCTGGTGCGGGCTGCGAAGACACCGATGCGATCCGCGAATACGCTCTGCATACCGGCAAGGTATTCCAGATTACCGATGACATTATCGGTACCTTTGGTCGTGACGCCGAGACGGGCAAAGGTACGATGGACGACATCCGCGAAGGGAAGCGGACAATCCTAACAAGTTACGCGCTTGAACACGCCCCGCAAGCTGACCAAGCACATCTACGCCGCTGTTTAGGTAATGCCCAACTTACGGCCCAGGAGTTTGTGCACTGCCAGCATATCTTGCGCGATTGTGGTGCTCTAGCGTATGCGCAAGATGTTGCGCGCAAGCATGCCGGAGCCGCCCGGAAATCTCTTGACGAATATCACTTACGTTGGAGTCCGAATGGGGTATCCTTTTTGGATGCTCTGGCACAAAGCCTGCTGCAAAGGACCGCATAGACCGTGAAGACCGACACTAGAACGTATGAACAGCGTTTGTTGAAACAGGGAAACTACGCCTGTTTTGGCAGTGCTGCGTTTTTTCCTAAACGATATCGGGACGACTTTTTGCGATTGTATTATTATGTGCATGCCGTTGACTATCTTGCCAATCGCCCAATACCAGCAAGAGATGAATACCTAGCGCTGCGAACAGCATGGGATGATGCAAAGCATGACCCTCAATTTGCTACCCAGGCCGAGGCCACTGACACTGTGCAGCAGCGAACAATCAAGTATTTAGTATACCTGACCCGTGAGTGCCGAGTAGACCCGACATGGCTGGATGCATATTTTGATACACGACAGGCAGATTTTGACTCGGACAAAACATACGAGACACTTAATGATACCCTGGAATACATTGCCGGTACTGCCGAGATGATTGCCCTGGCAACCTGCAGGATTATGCAGGCCGAACCAATCGTGTGTCCGGCGATGCGTATGGGCAGCCGCGCAATCCAATACCTGAACTTGTTGCGCGACACGGCCGAATACAATGCGCTTGGTCGCTGCTATATACCCAAAGAGGATTTGGTCGCCTTTGGCTTGAAGGACTTACGACGCGAAACGGCGCTTGCACATGGGGAGGCGTTTAAGGAGTGTATCCGTCAGCAAATCTCTCGCTGTGGTCTTTGGCAGAGGCTTGCCAAAGAAGATATATGCTACCTTCCTAAAGACTGCAAGGTTTCGCTTACGACTGCCCTAGAAATGTATGAATGGGTAGCGGCGACGATTGAGGCACATCCTTTTGTGATCTTTGATTACAAGGTTAAGCCCGCCAAACATCGGGTGCTACTGGCCGGTCTTGCTCATATGCTGCGTACGAATAGCTAATTTTGTGCTGGTGTAGCCGTATGCACTTTGTGGTGCAGATGGATGACGGCTTTGCGGTGATGCTTGCGGTTGTGCCGCTGAAACTCGCGGATAGCAATAAAGACGCCTGCTGCCGCCAGGGCGTACAGCCAGTCGGCTAGGCTCAGCGGTGCAGCTTTAAAGTATGGTGCAATCCACGGGTTGTAGATGATGTTCATGACGCAGAATAGCGATAGTGCCATAGCCAGCCAAAACTGCTTATTGTGAAGCTGGTAGCGGCTAAAGATCCCGGCGCTTGTTCGGCGCTGCAAAATATTGGCGAGCTGGGTAAGCACGATGGTGAGGTAGGTAAGTGCGGTGGCCTGCATGTGCAGGTGGCTGTCGGCCGCTAAGTGCATGGGGCTGACCCCTTGCCGGTGGAAGAACCACAGGTAGTTGAGGAAGGCGAAGCCGCCCATAAGCACACCGCACCAAAGCAGATCGAGCACTGAGCGCAGGTTCAAAATATGGTCTTTGGGATCGCGCGGTGGATCGGTCATGAGCTCGCCGTCGGCTTTATCCTTGCCCAAAGCAGCAATGGGGAAGAGCTCGGCAACGAGGTCAATAGCCAGTATCTGCATGACTGATATGGCGAGCGGAATGCTGTAAAAAGTGGTGGCCGCCAGGCTGGTAAGGTTTACGATAAGCTCGGCGCTGTTACTAGTAAATGCGCACAGCGCTCCCTTGCGGATGTTCTGAAAGATGACACGGCCTTCCTGTATGGTGCCGACCAATGTATTGAAGCTGTCGTCAAGCAGCACGATTTCGGCAGATTGCTTGGCGACATCAGTACCGGTAAGCCCCATTGCCACACCAATGTCTGCCCGTTTGAGGGCCGGGGCGTCGTTGATGCCGTCGCCGGTCACGGCTACGACGCGGCTGCTGCCTTGGACGAGTTCGACAATCCGCAGTTTGTCTTCGGGCGCGGCGCGCGAAAAGATTACGCCACCACGAGCGGCTAGGGTGAGCACCTGGGTATCGCTGAGTTTGGCGATCTCCTCGCCGCGTACAACGATGATATCTTTGGGGTCGGCAGTGAGTTTAGCGCGGATGGCAATTGCCTTGGCGGTAATTGCGTGGTCACCCGTAACAATGTTTACCTTTACGTGGGCGCGGCGGGTGGCTTCCATGGCGTTGGGTACTTGCTCGCGCAAAGGGTCGATCATCGATACCATACCTAGCCAGACAAGATCGCTTTCTGCTTCATCCATCATTAGCTTTTGGTGAGCAGTTTTGGCGGGGAGTATGCGGTAGGCCAGTCCGAGGTTGCGCATGGCCTCGGCGGCAAGGGTGTCGTTGGCGTGCAAAATACGCGTGCGGTCTTGGGGCGTTAGTTTGCGGACGGTGCCGTGATCCCACAAGTGTGTGCAGCGCTCCAAGACGCTTTCGGGTGCGCCTTTGGCAAAGACGGCTGTCTTGCCGTCGGTATATTTGCGGATTGAACTCATACGTTTGCGACCGGAATCAAACGCGTACTCTTTAATTTCTGGATAAAAATGGTTGAGGTGGTCGGGGTCGTAGCCAGCCTTCATGCCGAGCGTAACTAAGGCGCCTTCGGTAGGGTCGCCCAGACAGTACCAAACGCCGTGTTCGTCGTCGGGAGCGTGCACGCTGGCGTTGCTGGCCAGCATGGCGGTTGCAAATACAAGTTCGAGCTTTTTTTGCTCATCTGTGGTTAGCGGGTTGTTGTGGGCGTTAATAATCATGCCCAGCGGTTCATAACCGCGGCCGGTAGTGCGGTAGGTTGTGCCGCCAATGAGCAACTGCTCGACGGTCATTTGGTTTTTGGTAAGGGTGCCGGTTTTGTCGGTGCAAATAACCTTAGTGGCGCCGAGCGATTCGACTGCCGATAGCTTTTTGACGAGTGCTTTGGCGCGGGCGAGTTTGCCGGCGGCCTGGGCAAGGGCAGTGCTAATCTCGGCTGGCAAACCTTGCGGGATGATCGAACTGGCAATGCCGATGGCAAACAAAAACGCATCTTTTATGGCCAGCCCAGCGGATGTGGCCATAGGCAGCAGCGCGAGGCAGAGAATCATGGTGCCCTGGGTTACTCGGGTGGCAATATTGCCCATCTCTTTTTGGAGCGGGCTTATCTCTTTTTCGATGTCTTGGCTCAGGCCGGCAATACGGCCGAGCTCGGTGTGCATGCCCACGCCAATCACAATACCCAACGCATGGCCGGTTGCCACAGTCGTGCCCATAAAGGCCAGGTTGTGCCGGTTGGCGAGCGGTACGTCACTCTCGATGGCGTGTACAAATTTGCGGCTGGGGTTGCTCTCGCCGGTCAGGGCAAAGTCGTTGGTGCTGAGCTCATCTTCGCTCATGATACGCAGGTCGGCTGGGACGGCGTTGCCTGCTTCTATGTATACAATATCGCCGACGGTCAGCTCGGCCGAGGCAATCTCGAGCCGTTTACCATCTCTGATTACCGTAGCATTCTCGCGAACCAGGCGTGCGAGCGACTCCATAACCTTGCCGGCCTTATACTCCT
>DATCYV010000086.1:0-4249 GCA_036526215.1 Saccharimonadales bacterium (SeqCode) | reverse complement strand
GCCGCCAGCTGTGGTGTACTTTGTAGTCCGGAGCATTACAGGATAATGGAAGAGGTAAACCTACATAGCCTGCGGGCGCGCAAGGCGCGGCTCAGCAAAGATATCGGCAAAAGGGGTTTTGTCTTTTTGAGCGTTTGTACGCTGTTATTTGTAGGTACCGGCGTCTACTTAATTTTCTTTGCCAGTATTAACCGGATGGGTTACGCCTGCCTAGCGCTGGCATCGCTGCTAGCCATGATCAGCCTGTGGTACAACTACGACCTTAATGAGGTCGAGCCCGACCTGCCAACAACTCGGCTGGGCGACATCATGGACCCCAATCTGCTAGCTATGCTGCACGCACCAATTACGCCGCGCTCTATGTGGCAAGCAACCATGGATCTGTCTGAAGCACGGTTCATTACCAACCACATCTTGCTTGACCCAGCATCACTTACCCAAGTGCTCAGCGACAGCGAAGCCGACATGCAACCAGTCTGGGAGCAAGTTCACGCACTCATCGATCGCAGCAAAACACCGCACTGCCACGCTGGCGTACTGGCAGTCGCCCTCATACTGACCTCGCCAGTCGGCCGCGATTTTTTGACCCGCAATAAAATGAAGGCCGAGGAGCTCGGCGAAGTGCTTAACTGGCTCGAAAACCAGCTGCATTACCTCAAGATGCCCAAGCCCCACTTTGGCGGCCTGGGGCGCGACTGGGCCAGCGGCTACACGCCAACGCTGGAACACTTTGGCCAAAATATCAGCCAGTCGGTACAGTTTGCGGGCGGGGCAGCGCCGTACCTCATTCACGCCGACCTCTTAACCGGTATGGCGAGCAGCCTAGGCCAAGGCACCGCTGTTGCCCTGGTCGGTCAGGAGGGCACCGGCAAGACTACGCTGGTGCGCGGTCTTGCGCACTATCTGCTAACAGGCAAGGTGCCCAGCCTTAAGTACTACCAAATCGTCAGCCTCAATGCCTCGCTTATCCTGTCATACAGCGGTACGCAACTCGAAAATCTCATGCTTACGCTGTTTGGTGAGGCAATTAACGCTGGCAACATCATTTTGTTTTTGGATGACGCGCAGCTGTTCTTTAGCAATGGTGTTGGCGCTTTCGATATGAGCCAGATTCTTTTGCCGGTGCTCAAGAACCGCAATCTCAAGATCATTGCCGCCTTTACGCCAATTGACTGGCAGCAGCTGCAAGCGCAGCGGTCAGCGCTTGCCTCAAGCTTTGCCAATATGACGCTCAAAGAACCAGCCGAGCCCGAAACGTACCGCGCCGTCGAAGACGAAGCCATCCTTATGGAGCACCACTACCAAAAGCTCATCAGCTACGAGGCGCTGCGCGAAGCCTACCGCCTGAGCGGCCAGTTTATGCAAGAGCAAGCCTACCCAGGCAAGGCGATCAACTTAATTGAACAGTCCATGCCATACGCCAGCGGCAACACTTTGACCGCCGACGCCGTGCAGCTCGCCGTCGAAAAGACCAGAGGGGTAAAGGTATCGAGCGCAGAGGCGCCCGAAGCCGAAATGCTCCTTAATCTCGAAGACCGCATCCACGACCGCATGATCAACCAAAAGCGCGCCGTAAGCGTGGTCGCCAGCGCCTTGCGCCGCGGCCGGGCAGGGGTGGCCAACCCCAAGCGGCCTGTAGGAAGCTTCTTGTTCCTTGGACCAACCGGCGTAGGTAAAACCGAGCTCGCGCGGTCGCTCGCCGCGACGTACTTTGGCAACGAACGGCAAATGATCCGCTTGGATATGAGCGAATACCAGCAGCCCGACGATGTAAAACGCTTGCTCGCCACGGGTGGCCAAAACGACAACAGCCTACTGCTTGCTATCCGCCAGCAACCATTCTCGGTTGTGCTGCTCGATGAAGTCGAAAAAGCTCACCCCAACATCTTGAACCTGCTGCTGCAAATGCTCGATGAAGGGCAGCTCACCGATGAGCAAGGCCGGCCAGCATCGTTTAGGAGCGCAATTATTATTGCTACCTCCAACGCTGGGGCGGCCGAGATCGCCGGGCGCGTCAAAGACGGTGGCAACCTCGACGATTTCGAGCGTCCGCTCATTGACAAGCTCATCGCCGAAGGGCAATTTAAGCCCGAACTAGTTAACCGTTTCGACGAAGTCGTGCTCTTCCGCCCGCTGAACGAGGACGAACTGGCGCAAGTGGCGACCATCATGCTGAAAGACGTTAACAAAACGCTGGCTACCCAGCAAATTACCGTCGAGCTGACCGAGGCCGCGCTCAAGGAAATCGTCCGCCAGGGCTACGACCCAGAATTCGGTGCTCGCCCCATGCGCCGCATCATTCAAAAGACCGTCGAAAACGCCGTGGCAGTTAAAATTCTGCGCCAAGAGGCTCAGCCCGGCAGCACAATCATGTTGGATGTGGCCGACTTGGCCCAAACACCCGATCAGTAACACCGCACATCTCGCTGGTCTGCCCGATAATCACAATCTCGCTCCGCATGATCTAACATTGTTAGTTTGACAGAAACAGGTATAATAATACTGATGCATACCAGCCTGTCGGAGTTTGTGCGTCAGCATTCCTTGAAAACCTACAAGCGGAATGAAACACTGATCTTTCAGGACGACCAACCCGACATTATTTACTACATCAAATCAGGCTTTGTAAAAGGCTACGATATCGACTCCCAAGGAACCGAACAGCTACTATGGCTCGGATCCGCGGGAGATTTTGTTCCTTTGTCCTGGATTTTTAATACGGAACCAACGGTACCGTATTTTTTTAGCGCGCTGTCAGCTGTTGAAGCGTACGAGATCCGACGCAGCGATATTCAAGAATTCCTCAAGGCAAATGGCGGCGCGCTCCAAGAAATCACCCAAGAGCTTGCCGAACGGCTCACCAGTACGTATCATCACCTAAACGCCGCCGCAAAGGCCCGTGCCGAAGAAAAGATCCTCTACAGCCTGTACTTTTTGTCGCGCCGCTTTAGCGATTTAGCACGCCATACAGTGCGGCAGGTGAGCCTGCCAATCACTCACAAAGACATCGCTAACCTGATTGGCCTATCGCGCGAAACAGTATCGCAGGAACTCAAAAAACTCAAAGATGCCGGGTACATCAACTACGACAAGTACCAGTTTACGATCCACCAGGACAAACTCGAGGGAATCATCGAAACGCTCGCTTTTTAACATAGTGTTTAGAGTAGATTATTGGGGCGATGCAGTGCCAGGCACATACATGGTAATTTTGCCACTGGTGCCGAGGGTTGATACAACCATCACCCGGCCATCGCTTTGGCGCTGTATACCATACCCGGTTGACCAGGTAAGGCCTGGCGTATTGCAGGCATCGTTAGAGGCAGTGTTGTCTTTGGTGAGCTTTACCCCATATGCCGGATCGAAGGGCAGATCTTTGAGATACGTTGGCACAAGGTAACTGCACAGGTTGTACTGGTTGGCGCCCGAACTAATAGCCACGAGCTTGGTAGGGATGTCTGGCGGCAGCTGGCCATGGTCAGCCACATATTTGTTGATGCCCTGGACAATCCTGGCAATGCCGGTGCGGCGCTGCGCATCCAGGCGGTCAGACGTAAAGTTGGCGCTACGCAAAAAGAATAACGCAAATATCAGCATCACTAATATGACAAGTATTGCCACTACCAATTCAATGAGCGTAAAGCCCCGTTCGTTGTCCCGCATATATGTATAGTACCAGATAATGAGATATGCGGACGAGCATTAGGCATTAAGGCGCCGCTTTTAACTCGGACTACTTCAACCTTAGATTAACTCACAAGAGGTTAAGGTATCTGAGTGAACCGGCGGTAAACAGTCCCTGTTCTTACTGCTGCCGCTCTATGGCGAGCGAATCAAGAGCCATGATAAGCAGCTCTGCTTCAAGATCAATATCACTGAGAGGTTCACCCGCATGCCAGCATTCGCCAAAGGTTTGCAATCCGGGGCCATCATTTATCTCGAGTAGATGATACCTGTTTGTGTCTCGGTGCTGGATAAAGTCCGCACCAGTGGCAAGGTCGTGGTGCCGCAGTACTAACGACCCCAATGTTCGCATTTGCCGCTGTATATCTTGGGGCACTTCGGGCGAAAGTAGGTCGATGCCGTGTTCACTCAGAATTTCTTCCTCGACTGGCGTAAGCGTTCGCCGGTTATCTCCGTAAAGTGGTATACAACTTCCGCCTTGCTGTAAGTTCGAGCGAACGTCGCGCGAGTTTAGGAAATAGGGGCTGGTAGGCGTTTCGAGCAGTAAACGCAAATCGGCCCCTGG
>DATCYV010000085.1:0-3951 GCA_036526215.1 Saccharimonadales bacterium (SeqCode) | reverse complement strand
GAGCTGACCGACCTCGATATGACCCACGCCAACCTCGAAGATATCTTTATGGAACAATACAAAGGAGAGCGGCTATGATCCCAGCCATCCGCCGTGAACTGCGCGACCGGCGCGTGTCGTTAATTGCCTACAGCGTGGTTGGCCTTTTGACACTGCTCATGTACATGTCGATGTACCCGTCGATCCACGAATCCATGAACCGGTTTCAAGAGATTTACCAAAGCTACCCCAAAGAGCTCTTTAAGGCAATGGGGATCGAAAACTTTACTATCAGCACCACCGAGGGCTACCTGGCGGTTGAATACTTCAGCATTATTCTGCCCATCCTGACGATCTTTTTTGCGGTGTCGCGGGCTGGTACGGCCATCGCTGGCGAAGTCGAAAAAGGCGTTATGAGCTTTTACCTCATGCTCCCCATTAGCCGCTCGCGCCTCTTTTTGGCCAAGTACACGAGCTTTTTGATTTCGCTCGCGGTGTTTAGTCTTGTCGCCGTGATGAGCATTATTCCACTGGCCGTCCTCCTTGGCAGCGATGTCGGCAGTGCCAAAGTGTTGCACGTAACTGGTGTCACATTCTTGTTTGCGTGGGCAATCTATGCGTTTAGCATGTGGTTGTCGGCGCTGTTTAGTGAACGCAGCAAAGTGTATATGATCGCAGGTGGTGTGATTCTCATTATGTACATTTTGCAGATAGCCGCCGGGCTCAAACAGGGCTTGGCGTGGCTCAACAATTATTCGATCTTTCATTATTACTACGCCCAAGACATCTTGAACAAGAACACCTATAGCCTTAAATCAGTGCTCGTATTTTTGGTGAGCATCACACTCTTTAGTACGCTCGGCTGGCTGATCTTCCGCCGACGCGATATCGCCTCGTCGTAAAAGAAAAGATAGACCCCATGCAAATACGCGCTAAGCTAGCGAGGCAGGCTGACACCCGCCCGCTTAGCAATAGCGAGCAAATCCGAGTTAAGCCTAAGCAGCTTCTCCTCAAGGTTAATCTTTTGAGACTCCTCGTCATGCACCACGACACCCTGCAGGTCTGAGATCATATCGTATATTTCTTTAACATCGTTGCGCAACGCCTCAAGCTCTCCACTAAGAGGGTGTAGCTCCTCTCTTACTGCACTTCGAACGACACTACTAGTATCGTCTCTGATAATTTCACGTATCGCCTTGAGATCGTCATGGGTTAAACTCATGCCACTATTCTAGCACATATATCAGCCCGTCTTGCTTAAGAGAACGAGCGGCTTCGGCGCTGAGGAATTGAATTATGCGCGGCGCTTTTCGAGTGAAATAGTCAGTGGTTCGCCCTCGACCTTGACGTGCGAGGTGTGTGCGCCTGCGGCATCGACATCATCAAAAGTAGCTAACGTTTCTTGGGCAATCACTTCGCGGTGCGCTTCGATGGCGTTTTGCAGCTGGGCGTTGTCGGTTTTGAGGCTCAGGTGGATGCGGTCATCAACGTTCAGACCAGCTTCTTTGCGGGCCGTTTGGACGAAACGGATGACTTCGCGGGATAGACCCTCAGCCTTCAGCTCTGGCGTAATCTCAAGCTCAAGTGCAAGTTCTTTGCCAAGCCTTACCGCTTTGACGTTCAGCTCTTCGGTCAGGATGTCTTCGTAGTCCACATATTCGCCAAGCGCAGGCACGGTCACGCTCGCGAGCGGCTGGCGTACCTTGATACCGGCAGCCATGCGAATACTTAGGCCTGCATTAACGTACTCGCGTACCTGGTTCATTTCGGTCAAGACAGCTTCGTTAATGGTGCCGACTTCGGGCCAGTCCAAAAGATGCACGCTTTCACCGCCGGTTAACTTTTGGTACAGCTCTTCAGCCATAAACGGCGTCGCTGGAGCCAAAATTATACTAAGACGCGTTAGCACATAATGTAGCGTACGATACGCATTGTTTTTGTCGGCATCATCGCCCGACTTCCAAAAACGGCGGCGTGAGCGGCGCACGTACCAGTTGCTGGCGTCGTCAATAAACGGCAAGATCGGTTTGAGCGCGTTTTGCATATCGTACACGTCCATGTACTTTTCGACGTCGCGAGTTAGTTCGTGCACACGACTGACAATCCACTGGTCAAGCGGATTGGTCAGTTCGCCTGAAGGGTCACTTAGGTCACCAGTGAACTCCCAACCGTCAACGGCGGCGTACATGGTGAAGAAGTCATACATATTCCAAACCATGCTAAGCTTGCGGGCAACGTCACCCACTTCACGGTCGGCCAATGCGAAACTTTCACCGTTGGTCAGCGGGCTCGAAAGCATCAAAAAGCGGAACGAATCAGCCGAGTATTGGTCCATAAGCACCATTGGGTCGGTGTAGTTTTTGAGCTTCTTGCTGAGTTTTTTACCGTCGGCGGCGTTAATGTGGCCAGTGCAGATCAGGCTCTTGTACGGCGATTTGCCAAACAATCCGACGTTCACGGCAGTCAGGCTATAGAACCAACCGCGAGTTTGGTCGACAGCCTCGGTAATAAAGTCGGCCGGAAAACTGCGTTCAAAGAGCACCTTGTTCTCGAACGGATAGTGGAACTGTGCAAATGGCATCGAACCGGATTCAAACCAACAGTCGAGCACCTTGCCGATGTGCCTCAGGGTCACGCCATCATATTCAAATTCGATGTCCATAACATTTGGCAGGTGGTAATCGCTAAGGTGCTTGCCAGTGAGCTGTTCAAACTCATCGTACGAGCCAACTACCTTGATAACTTGCGTACCGTCATTGCGCACACCACGCCATACAGGAATTGGTGTCGCCCAGTAACGGTCGCGGCTAAGGTTCCAGTCTGGAGCAGTCTCGAGAATGTGCTTAAAGCGACCGGTCTTAAGATGAGACGGTACCCAACTAGTTGTATCGTTGGCATCAAGCATGTCTTGCTTTTGCGATTGGATATCAAGGAACCAGCTGGGGTGGGCGCGGTACATAAGCTTCGTACCGCAGCGATGGCAGTGCGGGTATTCGTGCTGGATGTACTCAACTTTGAGCGCATTACCTTCGGCGACAAGTGTCTTGGCGATCTCTTTGTTGACTTCCCAAATGTTCTGGCCCTGCCAGCGGCCTTCGGTGTAGTTGCCGTTTTCGTCAACGAGTGAAACGATCGGTACACCTTCGCGCTTGCAGAGTTCGTAGTCTTCTTCGCCGTAGGCGGGAGCTTCATGCACCAGGCCGGTACCGCTGTCTTCGGTCACAAAGTCGGCAGCCAGCACACGGTGCGCGGCTGGGCCGTGGTCTTGGAAGAGCGGCACATAACGCTGGCCAACCAGTTCATGCCCGCGTACCTTTTTGAGCACTTGGTATTTAAGTGGCTGGTGCTTTTCGTCTTGCATAACGCGGTCGAGCGCATCGAGACCAACGTAGAACTTCTTGCCTTCGTGCTCGATAAGCACGTATTCAAAGTCTGGGTTTACTGCTACAGCAACGTTGGCAGGCAGCGTCCAGGGCGTAGTCGTCCAGGCAAGCATGTATTCATCGGTACCCTCAAGTTTGAAGTACACATACACACTGGGGTCAGTGTCGACCTGGTAGCTGTTTTCCATGGCGACTTCGGATTTGCTAATAGGCGTCGCGTCTTTGGTGCAGTAGACCAAGATTTTTTCGCCCTCGTAAATGCGGCCTTTGTCGTACAGCTCCTTAAACGCCCACCAGACCGACTCCATGTACTCTTTATCCATGGTTTTGTAGGCGCCTTTAAACTCTACCCAGCGGCCAAGGCGGTCAATAGTGTCTTCCCACTCGGTACCAGTCTTGACCATTGCTGCACGGCAGGCATTGACGTAGTCGCTTACACTAATCTTAGTGCCAATTTCTTTTTTGTTCTGAATACCAAGCTGCTTTTCTACAAATACTTCAGCTGGCAAGCCATGGCAGTCCCAGCCCCAACGACGCTCTACACGGTAGCCCCGCATAGTCCAATAGCGTGCGACGGTATCCTTAAGAG
>DATCYV010000084.1:0-17463 GCA_036526215.1 Saccharimonadales bacterium (SeqCode) | reverse complement strand
CGCAACATTACCGGCGAGCTGCTATTTGCAATTGCCATTGGATTGCTCGCGTCAATCAGCTCCAACAAATGGGCGTTTACCGCCGCGATGCTGCACCTGAGCATTGCCGATGGCTTAGCGGCGGTGATCGGCTTCGGCTGGGGCGACACCAACAGTTACAAGGTGCTGGGACATACCAAGAGTATTGCTGGCAGCACGGCGTTTTTGGTGTGTTCGTATCTTATTTTGATCGTTTATCTGGCACTTGGGCATTCTACGACGAGCGTGCTGACTATTTTGTGGTTGCCATGGGTGGCTACGGCGGCCGAGAATATCTCGGTTAAAGGCACCGACAACCTTATTGTGCCGATGGCTGTTGCTCTTGCGCTCTCCAGCGGTATTTAGCTAGTTATTCTTTGGGCCGCCACTGTGGGCGCGCAAGGCATTAAAGATAACGATCACGTCAACCACTTCTTGGATGGCCGCGCCGTAGATCGGCTTAAATTTGCCGGTGGCAAAGATGAGCATGAGGAGTATGCTCAGGCCAATACCCACCAGAATACTTTGTTCGGCAATAAAGAAGGTGCGTCTGGCGATTGCCCGGCCCTCGGCAACCTGGCTGAGATCGTCGAGCATAATAACCACGTCGGCGGATTCGCTGGCGGCGGTGGAGCCGCGGGCTCCTAGCGCAATACCAAGGTCGCTGGCGGTAAGTACCGGCGCGTCGTTGACGCCGTCGCCTACAAATGCAACGGGACGTTCATGCTCCTCAAGCTGTTCAATGGCGCGGATTTTGTCGCCCGGCAGGGCCTCGGCATGAAACTTGGCGATGCCGACGTGTTTGGCGATGGTTTTGGCGACCGATTTGTTGTCGCCGGTGACCATGATCATATGTTTGACGCCTAGGTTTTTGAGGCGTTGCAGGGTGTGCTTGGTTTCGTCACGAAGTTCGTCCTTAAAGGTGATAATACCGGCAAGCTTGCCGTCGATGGCTACAAATGCTGCGGTGGTTTGGACGCCCTTGGTGTCGAACTGGGCGGGCAGGGTGATGCTGGCCTCTTGCAGCAGGCTGAGGCGGCCAACCAAAACTTCTTGGTCGCCTACGTGGGCACTGAGTCCGTTGCCGGCAAGCTCGCGGACGTGCTTGGCTTTGGGGATGTGCGTGTGGCTGGCAGCGGCTTTTTCGACGATTGCTTTAGCCAGGATGTGGTTGGAGCTTTGTTCAAGCGCGCCTGCCAGGCTCAGTACCTCGGCACGTTTAAAGCCGTGGAAGGTTTTGACCTCATCTACCTGAGGCTCGCCGCGGGTCAGCGTGCCGGTTTTATCAAAGGCAAAGGTGCGGGCTTGTGCAAGGCGCTCCAGCGCCGAACCGGTCTTGATGATAATCCCATGCTTGGCAGCGCGGCTCATGCCCGAGATGATCGCGATAGGTGCAGCTAAAATGAGCGGGCAGGGCGTAGCTACCACAATGACTTCAAGAAAACGAATGGCATGCCCGCTGAGTGCCCAGGCAACTCCGGCAACACCAAAAGAGATAACGGTGAACGGAATGGCGTATTTGTCGGCCAGGCGCACGAAAGGCGCTTGGCTGTTAGCGGCGGCCTCGACCAGTTTAATGATCTGCTCGTATTGGCTGTCGGCGGCCGAATGGATAGCTGCGGCCACAATGGCACCGTCAAGGTTAATGGCACCGCTGAGGATTTCTTGGCCGGCTTTTTTAACCTCGGGCAGGCTTTCGCCGGTCAGGCTGGATTCGTCAAAACCAGACGTACCTTCAAGAATTTTGGCATCTACCGGGACGACTTCGCCAGGGCGGATGACGACTTTGTCGCCCACGCGAACCTCACTCGCCTTAACCTCGATCTCTTTGGTGCCCTTTAGGATGCGTGCTTTTTGCGGAGCACGGGTCAGCAGGGCGTCGAGTTCTTTGCGGGCACGGCCAGCGGCGTAATCTTCGAGCGATTCGCCGCCGGTGAGCATCAGGACGATCACGATACCCGCCCAGTACTCCTTCATGATAACCGAGGTTATAATGGCCGTCGCCGCCAAAATGTCTACGCCGTAGGTGCCGTGGCGTAGGTCGTCGATCATGCCCCAAATGAGCGGGATGAGCTCGCCGACCATGACAATGCTCAGCAGCCAATGGGCGGCGGTGTGGTAGCCGCTCAGATCGAGCCCAAGCGAAACCGCCGTACCAATGAGCGCGACCGCAAAAAGTTTGTACGTTTTAACAAAGTTCCAGAGTTGCTTCATATATTCCTGAGGGTTATCTTGTTTCTAAGGTCTAGTATAGCAGGAGCGCTGACTACGCAGGTGTAGACGCGGCGTAGTAGATAACCAGGGATCCGGCTGCTAGGCCGGTACCAGGAGGGTTTGCGCAGCATATTTGAAAGGTAGTGGTGGTAACGGTTCCGACGTATAAACCAAGCGCCTGTGTTGCTGCGTTGCCTTCTGTTAGAGTCACAAAGGGAGCTATGCCAAAAGCGTTATTAAATGTCACTGTTGCCAAGACTCCAGAAGTTGTTGCTGAGCCCGTACCTGCAAGCACTGCGCCGCCTTGGTCTCGGCTATTAGATCGCATGGTTGGAGCTGGAGGCGATGTTCCTAGCGCCGCTCCGGCCCCGACCGTAGGGGCAGTGCCGGTCATGCGCAAGCGGGATGTATTAAACGAGATGGCGTTATCGATTCGTAAGTTTGGCGTGACCACATTGGAAGTCTGGCAGCCAACAACACGCAATTTGCTTGATCCGATATACCCATCATAGTCGGTTGCAATACGATACGAGGAGGTAGCTCCCACTACCTTGAGTCCGATTATTGAGCTAAAGTCCGTCGGGTCACCTCCGACCGAATCTATATGGACCCCCACAACAACATTGTCAACTCCATTGGTATTGTTGTAGACACGCCCACCAATAATCGTCCAGCGCCACGAAGATGATGTGAACCAAAAGCCATACGAAGCAGGTGTGTCTGCATAACAGCCTATGTACTGGTTTTCTGAGCCGCCATCTTTGAATACTGCCGTTGGGAACTGGGCTGATGTGCTGATTCCATAGCCATGACCGCTATAGTGCGTATTGCCTCCTCCTTCGGTAACGAACGAGTAGTCGGGTCCCACCATAATGTTGTCTGTAAAGGTAGCGTCATTGCATTTAGATTGCGCCCATATACCAATAGAGCCAGGCACCGTGGCTGCATTAACGGTTTTGTCACCTTTACATTTGCTTACGTGTAGCTCGTGGCTGCCAAGGGCGGCGGTGGGCTCTCCAAGCACAAGGCCGTGACGGGTCGGGTTGATCCAGGTAACAAAGTCGACATTAGATGAGAGTGCGCAAGGGATAGAAATGGCATCCTGGGCGAGATTATTACAGTCAAAGTATCCGCCACGAATAAAACAATTGCGCCACCAGCTCGTGAGATTACCGACGACTAACATAGCACCGGTTATGGCAGCGGTCGCCTTAATGGTTGAATGGCCGAAATCTGCCGATCCGCCGTTGGGCAACGTTATCTGACCGCTGATCGCGTAGGTTGTAGCGGTGAATACTACTATGCCTTTGGCTGATGCCGCCGCATTGAAGGCTGCTTGTATGGCTGCTGTATCATCAGTGACGCCATCACCGACAGCGCCAAACTTCTCTGGTAGTACGGCTCGCACTGCTGTGTCAGCCTTGCCCAACGAGCTTTGAACGGCGGCGCTCATGTCGGAGCTTGGTATGCCGCCAGACGGCTTGGTATAGGCACCGCCTGCACTTAATGCGCTTGACTTTAGCGTGCCATCAGCATTGTGCGCCTGGCTAAGATACTCATTGAGGATACTGCCCCACTGGTTGTCATCACTGCCGGGTATGGGGAGACGGGTCATTGAGGGTATGCCTCATGGTGAGGCTGTAATAAAACTGTCCCTTGGGACAGTTGGCAGTGGAATAGGGATTGGTGCAGGTTGCCTCTCTGGTTCATTGCATAGCTCTTGTGGTTACTTTAATAATGTCAAAACGGAGGTGAATATGCAATGGGTTCGTACTGTGACACGACATTTCGCACACCTTCCCGTACCATGCCCTTAGGAGGGCTTACACATGCGGGTGGATCCCAAACAGATCGTGAGGGTGTTGCAAGCAAATAACGGAGCAATACGCAAAAGCGCACGGGAGTTGGGCATTAGCCCAAGCACCGTGCGCTTTTGGAAGAAACGTGCCCGGAGCGGCAACGGCAGGATGGGCGAGCTGAGTAGTCGTGTCGCTCGGCGCTCTACCAAGCCGCAGACCAAACGCTCGACCAGTCTTACTGGTGAGGAGCAGCTTGCCGTGCTGGCACTTCGCCGAGAGCGAGGACACGGCGCGCTCAAAATTGCTGCTACACTGGGGATACCGTCCAGGTACCGAAGTGTCCACCGCTTTCTCAAGCGCAAGGGACTGATCGCCCCCAGCAAGAACTACCGGCGGCCACGCCACCAAAAGACAACACATATGTATCTCAAAAATGTCACCCAACCAGGTAAGCTCCAAATGGACGTCAAGTATGTGACGCCAGAGCTTTCTGGGCTCGTACACACGGCGTACCTGTACGCCGTAGTGGACATCTGGAGCCGCTACAAGCAAGGCGTTATCCTGACGGCCGTAGACCAGGCGTTGGCCATTGAAGCACTCAAGTACATGGTGCCGCTGCTGCCCTTTGCCCCTGACTTTGTACAGACTGACAATGGCCTGGAGTTCCAAGAGCGATTCAAGCAATATGTGACGGACGAACTCGGCTGGCAACACCACCACATCCACAAGAGTAGCCCGAACGAGAACGCTGTCATTGAGCGCTCTTTCCGGACTGACGAGGAAGAGTTCTTCTGGCGGATGGACGGCCCAGCAAAAGACTTGCTGCAGCTCAATGCCAGCTACCAGAATTGGCTACGCTACTACAACGAAGAACGACTACACCTTGGCATTGAGCTGCAGACGCCGCTAACGCGGCTACGAAGTGTGCGGTAAGTTTGCGTCACAGTAAGCACCATGGATGCTATTCGTCAAGGCTATCGCGCTGCTCCAAATGTCGACGTAGCATAGCTAATTCGTACTTGCGGCCCAGCCAAAAACTAACAAATATAAGAGGCACACTCACAGCGGCTGGCGCCCACAACACATGATTCACAATAGTCTGACCTTGCGGATTTGTACTGCTCCCCTGTGCTTTTGATGTCACCGCTCCATTAGCCGTAGCTACTACCTGCAAAAAGGCGCTTAAGCCATTTTTGTCGCTTGCTTTTATAATCACCTTATAAATACCGGCTGAGTTATATATGTGCGTAAGGTTTACATCCCCCTGGAACTGCGTGCTCATAAGGTCGGCCGCTTTACCGTCACCCCAGTCTACGCTTACCGCGTACGGGCTCGTGCCACCGCTAACCACAACAGGCCATGTCAGCTTTTCGCCAGGGTCGGCACCACGCTCGGCATAATTGCTCGTTAGAGTAAGAAGCGCTGTACCAAAGGGGTTAAACTGCGCGTCATCAAAGGTTACCGTTACGATGGCCGAATCGGGCCCGCCTTGGTCAAACGAGTCAAACTGACGCGCAACCAAGTCGTTACGACCAGAGAACAGGTCTACCTGCAGATTATAGCTACCCTTTTCGCAAGTAGCGGCACCCACAAAGACATTGTTTGCAAACAGCTTAACGAGCAGTCCGTTCGTGCACAAACCACTTACCTGAATCGGCATAGCAGTAAACGTTTGGCCGCTCCGCGGGGTTGAAATCGAGGCGGCAGCGGTTGGCGGAGCGCTGGGAATCTGCCCCTCAATACCTACTGATCCCCCTTGCGGATTTTGCACCGCTGCCATCGCTGGCGCAGCGGCTAACGCGGGCGTAAGTAATATGCCGCATACCAGCAGCGATCGGCACAAGATGAAGAGGCGGCGTATCATAATAATTTATAATCCTGCCCCCATTATATTTTGCTTATGCTTCGAGAGCAAAAGTATTACCGGCGATAGCGACGGCGGCGACCGCCACCCCAGAAAGCACGCTTGATCAGCCAGCCAAGGAGAACCAGCGCAATTATGACGACAATCGTGCCGACAATAAACCACCATGGGAAGTACCAAAAGCTTGCTGTTGCCTGAATTTCCTGCGTATTGTTGTTGCTCAAGCCGTAAAACACCACGATTTGAGCCGTATAGTGGCCCGGCATGAGACCTGGGGCATCACAAATTGTTTGCTTAACACTGTTTCCTGTAGCATTGCTTTGGTCGTTTAAAACACTCGTTTTAAGACAGACTTGGATCCGCCGGGTCTGGCCAATAAGCGAGAGTTGCCGCTTGGGATTAGCATCTTGAATTTCAACTGAATTGTGCCCGAACATATTCTTGATCAAAATACTGCCGCTTGGCTGCTCGGCAATGTTACCGTTGTTCTGGAATCTATATGCCAGCTCTTTTGGCGATGCGCCAATGTATAAACCCTTAAAGGCGCCGCTTAGTTGATTGCTCGTTGACTGCCAAGCACCAAATTCCTTCATAATAAGCTGTTCGCGTGCGTTACCTGGCACAGTTACAAAAACCAAGGTTGCTGTCGAGGCTGCAATATTTACTCTTTGTTTGGTCACTGGGTTGACTGCTTTGTACTGAATAGCGCTATAGTAACTGCCGGCGCCTTGGCTGGCAGGAATAGCGACACTAATTGGTGCATACACCGACTTGCCAGCAGCAATGTGCTGCGTACTTGGCAACTTAATGAACGGCTTCAGCGACCATGGTGTTTGAGCCGTAGAGCTTTCGTCGTTTACGCGCAGCGCTGGAGCTCCTGTTTCATTCTGGGCACCAAAGTCAACCAGCGAAAGCTCAACATCAAGATCCTGCGTAGTACTCAGATTGCTTATATAGATTGTGTCGCTAATGTTCTTTCCCGGCTGGATAGAGTAGTCTTTACGCGGAGAAATACCCAAACCATTAGATTGAGCACTCACCGAAACAGTCGAAATAAGCGTGCTTACCGCCAATAGCAGTGCTGCGGCGCGTGCGAACTTTCTCATAAACCCTCGCATGTTATCCCTCTTGGTCATAACCTTTAGCTTTAAGTTTACCATCAAAAGCTAGCTGTACAAATATATGTAAGCGTTGCAGTATATACACCGGGTGCTTGGTCGGGCGAAACATTTACTACATAACTTGCGGTAAGCTTTTTTGTATCGGTTGCCGAGGGGCTTGCGGCAATCGTATCGTTTGCAGCAAACATATATTTGTTGGACGTGTTATAGCTGGCAGTCGGTGCGACAATTCCTCCGCCGGACGGCTCTTGTCCCACCGACGGATCGCTATTAGCCCGCAAATTTATGCCAAACTGGCTATTACCCGGGGCGCTTGCTGTAGGATGTGCAAGCGCGGCAATAATATTATTCCCCGAGGTCATAGTCGTGCCGTACATACCAACAATCAACCCGTAATTGCCGTTCGTCGCTGCCAACATTTGCGACGTTCCATACGAGGCGTGCGATGGCGAAAGCGTACCGAGGTCGATTAAATACCCCGCTGCGGTTGAGCAGTCTCCGGTAATTATCAAACCGACACAGAAGTTCAAGTACGGCGGCACCTCTGTGCTGATCATTTGGCCAGAGCTGGTAGCCTGGGCTACTGCGCCAAAGTCGGTATACGTGCCTGAACCGTTAGTACTAACATAGGTTGTAATTCGAGCGTA
Organism: Saccharimonadales bacterium (SeqCode); assembly: GCA_036526215.1. Taxonomy (GTDB): domain Bacteria; phylum Patescibacteriota; class Saccharimonadia; order Saccharimonadales; family UBA4665; genus JARIHD01. The sequence goes on along the minus strand of DATCYV010000084.1, from coordinate 9,800 downwards.
AAATGTTCCTTCAAAATTTGGATTAACCACATTACTAAAGGTGTACTGGGACGGATTAATCCGGGGCACCGACGACGGGGCACGAGTCAAAATAAACCTGTTAGTCTGCGCGGTCAACAAAAAATACCCGCGCTCGCCTTGCTGGTCAGTTAACGTCGCCCCAGCAGCGTTGACGCCCTGGGGAGCAACACATACGACATCCAAAAGCGGGCTCGTGCAATATTCAATAACAAGCGAGCCGACTGCTGTGCTCATAGTTGTGTAAGCAAAACGAAACGTGTGCGTCGTCGTCGCATTCGGTGCAATACTGCCCATCGTCAAGCTGCGCTGCTGCAACTGCGCAGCATGTGCATGCGTCGGCACGACAATGGCAGCCGGCACGAGCAGTGTAAACATTGCTAGTACCAGCCAGATGACGAATCGTTGGCTATGAGTGCGCACGTAACCCACCATGCTCACTATTGTACGCACATTTCATGAGACTAGTAAGTAGGCACAGCAATGTACGTAATTGCAGTCGTGTAGATACCAGGAGGAGTCGTGGTCGAAATGTTGCCGAGGTATCGGACTGAGCCGGTATCACAGATAATTGGCGTAGTGGCAACGGCAATTGGGTCTGGTGTGGTCAGACTGTTCACGTCGTACTGGAACTTTGCCGTGCCGCCATTAGTAATCGTGCCCGCGCCAGATGCATACGTGTACGCATGCCCAGCCACATTGGAGCCATTGTTGGCCGCGAGGTTCGTAAAGCTATACCCGCTACCAGCCTGTGTGTCACTGGTGTCAATCGCCAGTCCAAATTGCGCCGTTCCGGGCGTACTGCTCGTCCCTGACGCAGCCAAACCAATCGAAGCGATTGAGTTTGCACCGCTTTTAAGCGTGTCACCGGAATAATAGATGAGCGTTCCATTGTTGGCATTGGTGCTTACTCGGAAATAGCTGTGAGCATCATAGGCGGTAGTGAAGCTCAAAACACCGTTAGTATCACCAAGCGCAAGCGCAGAGTTAGTTAATGCAGCACAGGTTGTTGATGGCGCCGTTGGCGCACCCGCCCCAACCGAGAAGTTTAACGTTTCCTGCACCTTAGCAGTTACGTTAATCGTCGCACCAGTCGATGCCGCGACACCACCATTGTCGACCACCGTTGTGTAGTTATCAGAAAAAACAACTATGCGCACATAAAAGGTAGTGTTATCAGCGGTTGGGTTACTTACATAATTACCAGCAGCGCCACCGTACGCAATAGTAACCGTAGGCGTACCAGTGTTAGCAGCCGGAGATGTTGGCTTCAAGAGCACACAGTTACTGCGTACCGTACCACCACCGTTACATGTACCGTAGTTTGTAATCGTCGGGTCTGTCGTTGTCGTATCGAGAGCCCAACCCGAACCACCAACGCCCGTACCGCTTACCGTAGCCGATGTCAGGTTTGCTTCGTTACCCGTCGTAGCCGCGCCGCTCGTACACGACGTTTGCGGAATAGGGCTCGTACAGTAAATAATCGCAATTGAGCCCATCGTGGCACCCGATGTGGCCATAGTAAACTTTACTGTGTGCTTGGCCTGCTGACCATTTGTACCACTGCCCGCGGCACCAGTTGCAAGACTGCCATTTGCCGAGCTACTCAGCGTCAAGCTACGCGAAGTGACCATGGCGGCATGTGCGTTTCCAGGTAAGAGCAAAAGGCTTGTAGCGCCCCATAGTGCGAGGAGCATGGCAGTAAACCCTAAGAACGAACCACGGCGTGCAAAATTTTGGATTAGTCTCATATGTTTACTTTTTACCTTGTTTTTCTTGGTAATAGTTATTGCCCCTACTTTAGCACGAAGCATAAGCGCTTTGCAATATTTTCGCACTAAGTTATCCACAGCCTACAATAACGTTAAAATGTAGGAATAACCTGCAGCTGCAATGCACCGCCATACTGACCGTCGGGAGTTGACTGAGTGACGTTGGCAATCATCGAAAGGGCGTAGTTGGTCTGGCCGCTACTCTTACTGCTCATAGCAATTGTGTCACCGTCCACAAACTTAAAGTTATTGGCCGTGTCATAGCCAGCCAGCGGCGTACCAAAGCTATAACTGCCATCTGGCACTTGGCCCGGATTGGAGCCTACGGTCGGATTCGTGTTGGCTACCAGGTTCACGCCAAATTGTTCGGTGCCAGGTGAAGATGTTGTTGCACTGCTCATGGCCGCCAGCGTATGCCCATGGGTTGTTTCGGTCGGCGGTGTGCCGTTAAGCACTACCACATAGCCGCTACTTAGGTAACTGCGCACCGTAAATGACGCCACTGCAGAACCAGTTATACCCGGCCCTAACACCCCCATATCGTAGGTGCCACCGTTTACCGCAAACTCAAGTAGTGGCGTGTCGCTCGTATTAAAGCCAGCTCTGAACTGATAATTGGCACTTGCCGGATTCCCGACCGTCAATTCACCTGCCGACTGTTTTGCTTGGTAGTTTGGAGATGTCGCGCTTAGCTCGCCACCCGTCCCGAAAAACGATTCATTTACTTGATAGTGTGCCGACGATGACTGGGCGTACGCCACCGGTCCTAACCACACAAAAAGTGTGATTAGGCTCAACCCAATGAACGCGAGCTCACGCCGAAACTTCATGCTCCTATTTTGCGCTAAAAGAGGTTATATGACAATCCGTTTACGCTTTTCTTTCGTCTTTTAGTATTATTAATGCAGAAGTATGGACCCGTCAAAACTACAATCCGACTCTGCTAATGACGTGCATTCTCTCGAAGGCACCGACACTGTAGTTGAAAACGAAAAAAATCACAGCACTTCTAACACATCCGATGCGACCGGTGCTAGCAAGGGCGCAGATACCAACACCTACGATGCCACCCACGGCGTAGCACCCATTGCTTCGGCCAGGCCGCCGCTGCTTAAGCGGCTCTGGCAACGTTTTAACATTTACCTGCTGTTATTCGTGCTTATTATCTTGATTGCCGTATCGGTTACCATTGTGTTTTTCGTCAAGAACCGCAGCACCAACATCGCAAACACCAACTCAATCAGCAGCCAAAACTTATCTGATTCAGCCCTCAAACAACTCTCTAACACCAACGTCAACGTCGGTAACTCATCTCAAGTTTTAAATGTTGAATCTAATGCCGTGTTTGCCGGCAGCGTTTTGGTGCGCAACAATGTCGAGGTAGCTGGCAATATTAAGCTGGCAGGCAACCTTGAGTTGCCCGGCATCACCGTATCGGGCAACAGCCGCTTTAGTCAGCTTGCCGCCAACGACGTCGCTATCAATGGCACTGCCACCGTGCAAGGCGTCTTTATCGCCAAAAAAGGCCTCGACGTAACTGGCAACGCCAGCATCACTGGCACTCTTACGGCAAGCCAGGTTGCGACATCCGCCCTACAACTTAATGGTGACCTCATCCTGACGCACCATATTACTGCCGGTGGACCCGTTCCTGGCCTTAGCCGCGGCGCGGCACTCGGCAATGGCGGCACGGCGTCGGTGAGCGGGTCTGACACGGCTGGTTCAATTACTATTAACATCGGAAGCCTTCCGGCTGCAGGCTGTTTTGCGACCATCTCATTTACGAGTAGGTTTACTACCGTACCACACGTAAGCGTCACACCAATCGGCAGCGGCGCGGCTGGCTTGCAGTACTATATCAATCGCAGTACTAGCGACTTTAGCGTCTGCACTATTAACCCAGCAGCCGCCAGCACAACCTTTGGGTTTGATTACATTATCCTGAACTAGATATCGAGAAAAACCGTAACCTGATCGGCCTTAACATGCATCAGGCCACTTGAGATCCGAATACGCTCCTCGCCGCGAAAGGTACGGATCACCAGTTCGCAGGGTTGCAGCAGCGTCATAAAGTTATGGTGCTTTGGCAAGATGTCAAACGGACCGGTGGCGTTCACGCCCGAGATGCTATCGGCGTCATCATCAAAATACACCTTAAACGGCGAATACACCTTGATATGCATGGTTGGTTTGCTGTTTTGAGCGGCCCGCTGCTCGGCCTTGGCTTCTTCGAGCGCCTTAGCTGAGGCAGTTTTTTCTTCGATCATACAATGATTTCCTCGACGCCCTTAAGCATATCGTCGCGTTTTACAAACTCGCCCTTCTTGCCGTTGAGCTCTTCCATTACAAACATATTCTGCGAGAAGAAGTTGATGAGCTTCTTGGCCTTGGCGTAATCAGTGCGGTCAGTTGGCGACAGTTCGTTTTCACCAATAATGGCAATAATCGGCTTCAGCTGCTCGTACTTTTGCAGCAGGGCTTGCACCTGCACGCTCAGCAGGTAGTGGCGCTCGCCTACGATTTCGGGGGTCAAAAGTGACGACGTGGTATGTAGCAAATCCACTGCCGGGCGGATGCCCTGCTCGGCTACGGCACGACTTAGGATAATCACCGAATCTAGTTCGTGCTGAATGGTCTGCACGGCTGGGTCGCTAATATCATCAGCAGGTACGTAAATGGTTTGTACGGCAGTAATGGAGCCTTTTTCGGTGGAACTCAGGCGATCCTCAAGCATCTTCACGTCAGAGAAAATCGTCGGCTCATACCCACCCTCGGACGGCACCTGGCCAAGCATGGTGGAGACTTCGTTTTTGGCCTGGATGTACCGGTACATGTTGTCGGCGAAGAACAGAATGCTCTTTTGCTGCTCGTCACGGAAATATTCAGCCAGCGTCACCGACGACAAGGCAATCAGCGACCGGCGCACCGGGTTCTCGTTCATCTGCGCAAAGAACATGCAGGTGTTCTTGAGCAGGTCGGCGTCACGCAGCGTTTCGTACAACTCGTGGCCTTCGCGGATACGCTCTCCAATACCAGTGAAGAAGCTCAGGCCTGAGCCGCCCATGGCGATGTTGTGGATCATCTCCATGGTCAAGACCGTCTTACCCACACCAGCACCACCGACAATACCAATCTTGCGGCCCTTCACGAACGGCGCGAAGAAGTCGAGCACCTTAATGCCCGTCTCGAGGATCTCCGGCGCCACCGCGCCAAATCCGTTGCCACGCTCTGGCGTCTTAAAGATGTTGCGGCTGCCATCTTTGGTGCTAACAATCGGTTCCTTGCCGTCCAGCGGCAAACCAGTTGCGTCCATCACGCGGCCAATCAGCTCGTCGCCGACGGGGATTTCAATGCTACGGCCGCTGCGCTTAACCCTCATCCCCTTTTGGATACGCCGATCAGAATTGATATTTAGGCACATCGCCAGACCGCCCATCTGGATGCTATCGACCAGCAACAAGGATTCGAGCTCATCAACAACAATCAGCTCGTGCAGATCAGGATAGTCATCATCAAAGGCAACAATCACCACCAAGTCTTTCACTGCGCGCACTATACCATCGTTCATCTATGCTGTCCCCGTTGCTTTTCTTAACCCGTTAATCATTTCCTTCAGGCGTTCGTCCTGTATACGGCGCTTGGTGCGATTGTATAAAATGCCCAGATCGTCGTGCAGGTCAGTGGCTCGGTCTTTGGCCATGCTCATGGCCCGGAAGCGGCTGGCATACTGGGCAAGTTTGGAATCCAAAATCACCTGGCTCAGCGCGATCTGCATCATGGAGCGTTCCAGGTGTGCCACCACATCAAACGTCGATGGCTCAAAGATATAATTGGCCTCACTAATAAACTCATCACTGCTCTGTACGCTTTTACCTTCTTCCTGAACGGCATGGAAGAGGTCGATGCTTTTGACATCCTGCACCATCAGCGACACGTATGTTTGATAAAAGACAACTGTGTCTTTGTAGGCGCGCGCCTCTTTGATGAGCGGCAGCACATTTATATTGCGATCTTTACTTGGCAAGGTGAAGTACTTTTTGAAGCTAATGCCCGCCTGGATCAGCTGCACTGCACCGTGATGGCCGATCACAATAATATCGTGTTTGTTAGAATCAAACTGCTTGAGCATGGTTTTAATGAGCCGCTGGTCGATGTCACCGCTAAACCCACCCTCACTGGTGATCACGATAAACAGTGTCTTGTCGATCACCTTTTCGGATTGGGTGCGACCAAAGCGAAAAAGATTGTCGACCCGCAGCTGCGAATAAATCTGCCACAATTCGCTAAAGAACTTTTGCGATTGCAGCACCTGGTTTTTGGTTTGGGCGATGCGCATGCTGGCTATACCTTCAAACACACCCGTCAAGTTGACAATAGTATCCATGGCGGTGCGCTGCAGAGCAACTTCTTGGAGACGGCTCATTTTTTAGCCTCCTCCGGCTTAGCAGTCTCGGGCGATTGCGGTGATTGCTCTTTGTCTTGATCAGCGGCCGCTGGCCCAGGAGCCATGATTGTTTGTGTTTTAAGGTCATCACGAACACGGTCGAAGTCTTTGGCGTCGTCCTTGATGGCTTCGGCAAATTTTTCAACCGACTTTTTAATGGCCTCCAGGTTAATCGACTGGTTACTCTTTAGATTCAGGGCAATGTCAAGCATCAATGTTTGGGCCGTTAGGCTATAGCGCTCACCCGGAATTTGGTTAAGCAGCTTGTAGAGCATAGTTCCTTGCTTGAGGCTTTGCAGCGCTTCGGGGGCAAGTTCAGAGCCAAACCGGGCAAACTCGGCAGCTTCGGCATGGGCGGTGAGTGTCTTGAACATCTGGCCACCCAACGCCTTCTGGCGCGAGCTTTGGCCGCGGCCACCAACACGGGACACCGACAGTCCAACATTTACCGCCGGGCGCATCGTGTCGCGAAAGACCTTCATATCGAGAATCCACTGACCGTCGGTAATAGACATAATGTTCGTCGGCAAATACGAGGTAATATCACCCCCAGCCGCAAAGACCATTGGCAGCGTCGTAAGCGTTTTGTGGTTAGCGGCTAACTTACCCGCTCGCTCCAGAAGCGACGAGTGTTGGTAAAACATATCGCCCGGGTACGAGTCGCGGCCGGGACTCGATCCCGACAGCAGAGCGATCTCGCGGTAGGTGTGTGCGTGCGAGGTGAGGTCGTCATAAATAAGCAGCACATCCTGATCACACTTTTGCCAGAGGTATTCGGCCATGCTACAGGCTACGTAAGGAGCTAGGTAGCTCATGATGAGCGAGTCTGACATAGTAGACACCACCACGATCGTCTTATCCATGGCGCTGTACGACAAGAGGCGCGTCAGCAGCATGTCAACATCACTGCGACGCTTAGCAATCAGCACATAGACCGACACAACATCGGTATTTGCCTGGTTAAGCGCAATCTGTGTCGCGAGTGTACTTTTACCGGATTTACCGTCACCCAAAATCGCCATACGCTGGCCGCGCATCAGCGGAAAGAGCGTGTCAATAACCGTAATACCCGTTTCAAGCTGACGGTCAAGCGCCTCGCGGGTATGAAACGGCGGTGCAGCCGAAAAGACCGGCCATACGCCATCGGCCGCAATCGGTCCCTTGCCATCGAGCGGATCACCAGTAACCGATACCACGCGGCCAATGAAATCTTTGCCCACCTTGGCTACCAGCTGCTCGTGTTGTACGACAGCCGTCGTACCCACCGTAATGGTCTTTGCGCCAAGGTGTAGCACGATAATATGGTCCTCAAGAATGTGATGCACGTAACCTTTGCTGCCATCCTCAAAGAGCACCAATGCATGCAGGTTAACCGGCTGTAATCCCTTCACCTTCACAATGAATCGATCGACTGCGATCACCTCGCCAACCGGGCGGCCAGCACTGACAAGCTGGTCAAAATGCTTGTTGTCACTCATTAGATCATACCCCTCAAAGCTTTACTCAGGAGCTCCCGCTGTTCAAAAAAGTGGTTTCGCAAGCTAAAATCAAACGCCTTGTTATTGGTACGCACAACGCATCCAGCGGCCAAGCTCGGCTGCAAGCCGAGGCTCAGAAGCGCATAAGGGTGGATGTTCGTCCGCAGCCACGCTACCACCTTGGCCGTAAAAGCCGACGATGGATCGGCAGCCAGACTCATGTGAATAACCGGAGCTTTCGACTCAACCTTTTGCAAAAAGTTATAGAGCTTCTTGCGGTCGGCCTCGACCAGCAAGTTAAGCGCATTGTTGCCAGCCAGCGCATCGAGCAAACGTGATGTCTTGGGCAGAGCGGCCTGCTTGCCCGGCTCGCGCACCAGTGACTGCTGCAAATATTCGTCGAGCGATTCCAACTCACGCTGTAAGCGCCGCACCTCGACCGGTCCAAAGATTAGTGTGGGCAGCTCGAGGCGCTTTGGTCCCTTTTGCTGCTCAGGCTCCATTGATAATATCCTCCAAAATCGCCTGCTTGTTGGCCTCAAGTTCACCCAAGATGTATTCAAGCTGGTCGTTCAAGTCAATCTGGTTGCCAATAGCCGCAAGCACATAGTGGTTCACTACGTCGGCCATATTGTCTTCGAAACGCTTAATACGCCGGGCTTTTTCGTCGGCAACTTCTTTTTCGAGCTGGCTGCTCAGAGCAGAACGCTGCTCATCGATAGTCTGCTTGGTCTTTTCGATAGATTCAACCGCCAACTGTTTGGCATCGCTAATGGCGTTTTCGTAGTTAGCAAACGCCTCTTTTAGGTCTTTGCTAATCTGGTCCTTCATGTAGTCGTTAAGCTGTGAGGTCGTCAAGCGCAAATCTTGCTGCAAGAACATGGCGTTCTCGCCCAAGATCTTCTCGAAGTGCAAGCGCCCGCGGTTACGGAGCTCCTCGCGGAATTCGTTGTTAAAGATATGCTCAACGTCCCGCTCCGCCATGTTTTCATAGTCTTGAGCAGATTTTTGCAGAGTAGCGGCACGGCTTGTTTTGACAGCCAGGTATATAAACCCAAAGCCGCCAGCAACAATGAAGCTGAGGATAAGAATAAGCTCCCATATTGTCATATCTTATTCACCACCCTGCCAAACATTAGCTAAATCCTTAACAATAAATATACGGCAAAAATACCAATTACGAAAACAATTAACGCCATTAACGTTACTTGTATCAGGCTGCGGAATATTGTTTGTTTGGCCAGCGGGTTGCGCCCAACTGCCGTCATGCCCGTGCGCACGCCAGCATACAGAATACCGCCGGCGACAATAAGGCTAACACCGAGTACCACTAGACTCGCATAAATACGAAATGCGCTCACCGGCCGGTTGGTTACAAACTGAGCCGCCTTTGACAGAAACTTTGGCACGCCTGCTTGATCTTGCTTTTGGTACAGCGGGTTGTGGGCCACCGACACGTCAATTGATACATGCCCCAGCTTAACTGTTTGCTTGCCCTTGCTCGTTGTTAAGGTAGCCGTGGTTTCGGTGTCGCCGTCACCAACAAAGGAAGTAATTGCTTTGCCAAGTACCAACTGCTGAGTACTGGCCGCCTTCATACCAACACCCGCCAAAGAAGAGATAGTTATGTAGTCACCGGCTTTGATCGGGCCATCTTGCGTACTTACCAGCACATCGTATTTGCCGGACGTCGCAACAAAAACCTGATTTTGACCTGGGTTCGAGAGCGACACAGTAGCCTCGCCCGAGGCAACAACCACGCCAAACATATCTTCACCATTGTTTTGGGTGAGCGCCTCGACCTTGTTTGGGTCATTTTTGCTAATACGCACGATCATGCCGCGCTGCAGCTTTTGGTCACTCTGATAACCCTGAGCAACACTTTGCGCAAACACCGCGCCTGCCGTAAAGACCACAAACAAAACTAAACCAGCGGCTAGCAGCACTCTCTGGATAATTCGCTTGTGTTTCCCCATTTACCACCAGTATATCTGCAGATTAGTCTGTAGGCAATGCTAAGGAAACGCTAACCTAGCAAGCTAGTTCAAGGGAGAGCGTGAACCTGGCGCGCACTACCTAAAGGGGCTC
>DATCYV010000083.1:0-9586 GCA_036526215.1 Saccharimonadales bacterium (SeqCode) | reverse complement strand
GGTGATACCGGCAAGCAGAGCATACCTACTGACTAGACGTTGGATGCTACGAGCAGTTAGTCGCTGATAGTCGCCGCTTTGGTCGACCTGTTTACACCCGCTATAGCGAACAAATAGAGGATGGGCGTTGTCTTCGCGCTTTTGCAAATACTCGCTTACCCATTCAGCTGCCGCTAGGCTAATAAAGATGGGGCGGTCTTTTTGCCCCTTGCCGCGTACCATAAACTCGCGCCGTTTCAGGTTAATGTGGTCACGGTCTAGCCCTACAAGTTCAGACACTCGCAGTCCGCTCGAAAAAAGCAACTCCAAAATTGCCCGGTCACGCATACCGACAAGCTTAGCCGTATCAGGTTGAGCAAAGAGCCTGGCGAGTTCGTCTTCGTTCAAAAAGGTGACTTGCTTGCGTTTGGTGCGGGCCAGCTCGACCTTGTCGGCGGTGAGCGCAGGAATATTCCGTTTAGCACAAAATTTTAAGAAACCGCGCAAGGCGATCAGGTGATAATTCTGCGTCGTTTTGCCGAGTTCGTCGGATATATTGGTGCCGAGCCGGTTAAGCCATAAGCGCCACTTGCGGATGAGTTCGGGGTCGATATCGCTGATTGCAATGTCGTCACCGGCAAAATCAAGTAAGCGCGTCAGATAATGATCATAGTTTTCGATCGTTTTTTGCGACCGGTTTTGCTCGATCTCTAAGTATTCTAAAAAGTCGGTCTTAGCTTTGCGGAACAACATATCACTATTGTACATGCTTATGCCAAAAACGGGGGTAGAGAAGCCCGGCTTCATCTGTTACAATGTGGGCAGAAAATAACAGAAGGATACACATGGAAAGAACCTTGATTCTCTTTAAGCCTGATGCGGTGATGCGCGGCATTGTTGGCGAGATCCTGACTCGTTTTGAGCGCGTTGGTCTTAAGGTTGTTGCCGCCAAGATGGTGCGCCCAGACTATGAACACTACCACGGGCACTATCAGGGTATCGGTACGCTCAAAGACCGTGCGGGCGAAAAGATTTTTGAAACAACTGTCGCTGGCATGATGGAAGGCCCAGTCATTGCTATGGTGCTCGAGGGTATAGAAGCCGCTGAATTGGTGCGCAAGATGGTTGGTGCGACCGAGCCAAAAAGCGCTGCACCTGGCACCATCCGAGGCGATTACTCGCATATTAGCTACTCACACGCTAATAGCAACGAAACGACCATTCCAAATATTGTCCACGCTTCAGCCGACGCTAAAGAAGCCGCACAAGAAATTGCTCACTGGTTTTCAGAAAGCGAAATCTTCGAGTACGAGAACGTACATGAGCGGTTTGCGCAGCCCCGGAAGAAGTAGTACTTTTAAATCGTATAAGATGGAAATACTGCCTGGTTTAGACCGGCAGCGTCGCCCCTATCTCCCGCTTCGCGGTAGAGCGGGGCTCGTCGGAGAAAAAGATTTTATGTAAACACAAAATCTTTTTCTCCTTCCTACGCCCCTGTAGTTCAATGGATAAAATAACTCCGTCCTAAGGAGGAGCTCCACGTTCGAATCGTGGTGGGGGCACCAAAAAGATTATGAGCCACCCTGCCGGTGGCTTTTCTAATGTCCGCTGCATGAGTTCGGCTAACTCTGCTACAATATGCTTATGGCGCAAAAGTATTTTGCCGATCAGTTCGAGGACGAAGAGGTCCTCTACGTTTTTCGTAAGCATCCAATTGTGATGCGCAAGGGTCTTATAATTGGCATGTTGGCCATTCTGTTTGGTACGGTGCCGGCGCTCTTTGACCCCCGCTACTCGGTGTATTTTATTGGCCTGCTGTGTGGTATGGGCATCGGTACGCTCCTCTTTTTACCGTCGTGGATTACCTGGTACTTCAGTGTGTTTATTGTGACCGACAAACGGCTGATCCAAATCACACAAAAAGGATTCTTTAACCGCACCGTTATAGATATGGGCCTCAATCAGATCCAAATGGTGAACTACCAAGTGTCGGGATTGCAAGAAACATTGCTAGGATTTGGTACAATTATGATGCAGACATTTGTAGGGGATTTGGTTATCCACGAGGTGCCACATCCCGCCAAGATCCAAAAGCGGTTACTCGAAATATTGCGTGAGCAAGGTTTGTCTGCGAGTGCCGCTCCATATAGTGAAGCCGAAGGGTTAGAAGCGGCAGAAGTTGAAACAAATGAAGAATAGAGTTAAAAAGATCCTGCAAAAGAGACCAAGATTACCGCGCAAGTTGCCGCGTGTCTCGGTGAAGCGTTTTCGCCGAAAAGATTTAGAGCAATCGCTGCAGCAGGCAGTGCAGGGTATCCCGCGTATTACTAACGAAACTGTTGCCGAGCACCGCGAAGAAGTGCTCTCTAGCGCCCGCAAATATATTTATCCGTTGCAGCACTCGGCACACCGCGTGGTGATAATATCAAGCTCACTTTTGGTGGTGCTTTTGGTGGCATTCTTTACGTACTGTACTCTGGCGCTGTATAAGTTCCACTCGTCGTCGATATTTTTGTACCGGGTAGCCCAAGTCATTCCATTCCCTATCGCCAAGGCAGGCTCGCGGTATGTCGCGTACGAGAATTACCTGTTTGAACTGCGCCACTATGAGCACTACTACCAGACGCAGCAGCGCATCGACTTTAGCAGCGAATCTGGCAAGCAGCAGCTTGCTGAGTTCCGTACGCGTGCTATGCAGCGGGTTGTCGACGATGCATACATTAAACAGATTGCCGACAAGAACAATGTTTCGGTGAGCGACCGCGAGTTAAACGATGCCATCCAGCTTGTGCGTACTCAAAACCGCCTGGGCAGTAGCAACCAGGTCTTTGAGGATGTGCTCAAAGAATTCTGGGGCTGGTCGGTTAGTGACTTCAAGCGTGAACTCAAGCAGCAAATGCTTGCCCAAAAAGTTGTTTCTACGCTTGATGTTAGCACACACAAACGTGCCGAAACGGTAGACGGGCTGCTCAAAGCTGGCGGTGATTTTGCAGCGCTCGCCAAGCAGTTCTCGGACGATGCAAGCACTAAGAGCAACGGTGGTGATTATGGCTTTGCCATTGGTCAGTCTGACCGCGACTTGCCGCCGCAGGTGATCGATGCGCTCTTTCGTATGCAAGCTGGGGTCGTATCGGGCATTATTGATACTGGTTCTGGTCTTGAGATTTTGCTGCTTAAAGATAAAGATGCGGCTACGGGCAAGGTACATGCTGCACACATAGCTTTTAACTTTAAGCCAATCAGCACTTACACTGATCCGCTCAAGCAAAAGAACAAGCCGCATTATTACATTGGCATCGGCCAGTAAGTGGCTCGCTAGTTAACCAGTTGCTTTTTTAGCCAAAGCTTGCTATTATTACCTCTGTTACCTCGAGAGTAAGTACTAATTTATTTCTCAAAAACACCTTTGGGCTCGTAGTGAAGGGGTTATCACGCCTCCCTGTCACGGAGGAGATCGCCGGTTCAAATCCGGTCGGGCCCGCCAAGTTGCAAATGCTTAAAATCACCTTTTTATAGAGGTGATTTTTTTGTTATAGTTAGGTACAAGCCAATAATCTCGCAGATAGGTAGTAGCTCTGTATCTGCTCAATCACGACCCGCCAAGTTGACTAAACACTACCTTTATGGTAATGTTTTTTTATGTCCGAAACACAAATTCCGTCTCCGCAAGAAATACCAGATGATTTTGTTCGGGATGAAATAACTCGTGCCACGGAATCACTAAATGCCGTGCTTGAACGTGGACGCATGGGCGGAGAGGGCTACCTCGTATTAGGTGAACGAGTGCTGCGTATCTCTCAGCTTGTTCAGGGTAGCCCCGACAGGCTCGCTGTAGACATGCCTAAACCCCCTGCAAATAGGACCGAATACGATGCCGAGCGAGCGCATCTTATGGCATTGGCAACTGACGGCAATAGGACAGCGCTGGCGGCTGCCAAGGGTCGTAGATTTAGCCTGCCCCTTCCTGGACAACGCGCCAGGTACCAGCGAAACTTATTGGGGGCAAGGCTGGGTGAAGACTTGGCTGGCGAGGTCTACGATGAGGACCCGCTTGAGGCTGGCCCTAATAAGGTTGAGGATCGAAGACTGCGCTCTATTGCTGCCGACGGTGGTGAGGCATATAAGCATATCAAACCCGCAAAACAACCTCGTCGATAAGGCGCGGGCTATTAGGGCTGTCTGTCCATACTTTCTCGCTCTTGTACAAAATTAGTGTTCGTTCTTCAAACAGGGGTAATTGGCAAATCTTGGGAGTATCTTTTGTGTCTTTGTGCAGGCGAGAGTGCGGCTAACGTAGGCGAATAAATATTTTGTTCAACATGTATTGGGCGTGTGTCGTTGTGTCTCGAACGCGCGGCTTTTACTGCCCGCAAGTTCTGGTATAATACGTCTTGTCCTAAATGCCACCTTAGCTCAGTTGGTAGAGCAGCGCATTCGTAACGCGCAGGTCGCCGGTTCGATCCCGGCAGGTGGCTCCATATATTATGAGGGCAAGCGGGTATCGTATAGCGGCTATTATGTGACCTTCCCAAGGTTGAGATCCGGGTTCGACTCCCGGTACCCGCACCAATTTTTTCGCGATCATTCTGTACTTAGGCCGCATGCCGGCATACAATAAAAGACAATAGTATGCATATCCCCAAGAAATATTTGCACGATAAACTCATACTTTTGCTGGTTAGTGTCAGTGTGCTACTGGCATTTGTAGCAATCGCGCTTGTTTTCTTGCGCGCAGGCATTGGTCAGGGCGTTAACGGCTACATTGTTCAGTACCGTGCCAACATGGGGCTGAGTGCCTTCCAGAAAGGAAGTTTCATCTCAGTCTTGGGCTTTGTGTTCTTCGCTGTAGTTACGCTAGCCATTAACATCCTTTTAAGTATTAAAACCTACGAGCTACGGCGGGCGCTCTCGCTGACCGTTTTAGTGCTGGGTATCCTTATATTGGTGCTTGGGATTATCGTAAGTAACGCGTTGCTGGCGCTGTATTAATATATGACAGATATCGAAATCCCTTTTAAAGAAGATCGCGGTAAACGTTACCGCTTTTTTGAAATACTACCAGGCGTACTTAGCTGGACGATGCTCTTTGTGCCGCTACTCCTGAGTCTGATCAACGTCACGGTTGCGGCATTGTTTATTTTGGTCTATCTGCTCATCAACTTCACGCGGTCAGTTGCGGCCGCAATTAGGGCGCTGCATGGCTATAGCATTATGCGTAAGCACCAAAAGCTTGATTGGCAGTTGTTGGTCGAGGAATTAAAAACAGGCGAGATCGACCCAAAGGGGCTTCGGCCAAAGTGGCACTACGATAATCTTCTCCGTGTAAATGAGACCGGCATGGTTGTTAAGCCCGACGATGTCTTGCACGCCGTTATGATCGCAACTTACAACGAGGCACGCGAAGTGCTCGAGCCAACAATTCAGTCCGTACTGGCCAGTGAATTCAATATGAAGAAAGTAATCTTCATATTGGCGTACGAAGGTCGCGCTGGTGAGCATGTCGAAAAACAGGCCGAAGAACTCGTCGCTCAATATAGAGGCAAGTTTTTCCACGCTATGGCCGTTAAGCACCCTGCGAACATACCAGGAGAAATAAAAGGCAAGGGCGCCAATGTGACCTTTGCTGGCCGTGAATTACAAAAATGGCTTGAGAAAGAGCAGATTGACCCAATCCGTGTGCTGGTTACCACGCTCGATGCCGATAACCGCCCAGACAAAAAGTATCTGGCGGCTTTGACGTATGCATATAGCTCGTGTGTTGATCCGGTCCGTTCGTCGTTCCAACCGATTGCCGTCTACAACAACAACATTTGGGATGCTCCGGCACCCATGCGCGTACTTGCAACGGGTAACTCGTTTTACCACATCGTGCAGTCGCTCCGGCCGCACTCGCTGCGGAACTTCTCGGCACATGCCCAACCTATGGCAGGCCTGTTGCTGACCGATTTTTGGAGCGTGCGTACCGTAGTAGAAGACGGGCACCAATATTGGCGGTCGTACTTTTGCTTTGATGGCAACTACCATGTATATCCGCTGTATGTGCCAATTTATCAGGATGCGGTGCTCAGTGACACATACCGGCGTACCATTAAGGCGCAGTTTTTGCAGCTTCGCCGTTGGACGTACGGTGCATCCGACATCGCATATATTATTGACAAGGGTTTCTTCCACAAGAATAAAGTGCCACGCTTTGGCCTGTGGGCACGAACGTTGCGTTCGGTAGAGGGGCATGTAACATGGGCGGCTGGACCTCTCCTGGCTTTAATGAGTGGTTTTATACCGTCCTTGGTGGCCCCTCAAAACATAGCTGCCAACGAGCTACCCTTGATTGTGAGTCGCATACAGGCTATTGCCTCAATTTTTCTCTTGGCGACCATCTTCATCTGTATTAAAACCTTGCCGTCAAAACCGGCACGTTACAAGCGCTACCGCACGCTGTGGATGATTTTGCAATGGGTATATTTGCCAGTAACAGGTATCCTATTTAACTCAGTAGCGGCATTTAACTCGCAGACGCGCCTTATGTTTGGCCGGTACCTCGACAAATTTGACGTTACCGAAAAGGCAGTAGTTAGCGAGACCGGCGAGCGGACGAAGTAGATCTTATCTTGTAACCGGCTGCCGCGTAAGCGGGTGGTATGCGGCGTACACCGTTGCTGCGGTCGAGTCAAAACGCTCTAACACGCTGGTTGCTACGGCAATTAGGTCGCCGCGGTCAAGTTTGCCATGCCGCGCATGAGCGAGTAGTAGGCCAATAATGGTTTGGGTAAGGGCGCTCGCATCATCAAGGGCGTTGTCTCGGTGTTTGCAGCTTTCGTAAATACTCACGAATAATACATCCCTCGAAAATGGCACCAAAAGCTTAGGGGAGTGCTGCACGGCAATGGCGCTTCCATAGTCAACTGCTTCGTGGGTCGTGATAACGCTGCCACAGGTGGCACACTGGCGTCGACGCCACACTTGATTAGCCCGTTTTTGCAAGCGAGAGTTCGTTACATGGGTAGGAGAGGCGCAATATATACATACCATGCCAATATATTGACATGACGCTATATAAAAAGCTAGTGGAAAAGTCGTTATGTTTGTGTGGAAAGCTTGACCATACAAAAAGCCCGCGGCAATTGCTACGGGCTGTATCTGGTGCGCCACCCTGGGAGCGGGTTACTTACGTATTCTTCGAATGCGATTTGGTTTAGAAGAGAATGACAACTCTTCATAAAACAGCTTGAAATCATCAAGCGTGCTTGTCTTTTTGACACTCACACATTTGTCTCTTAACTCAGGTATTTTACTAGAGGTGACCTCTTATGTCAATATCCAGCGATCTGTTAGCGGTCGTCGTAACAGGGGAGAAATAGTTGCTAAATCGTACAAAATGAGCTATATTAAACACATCCAGTGTGGGCACGGGCTCTTAGCTCAGTTGGCTAGAGCGCTTCCTTGACGTGGAAGAGGTCAGAGGTTCGAGTCCTCTAGGGCCCACCATAATGGATACTAAAAACCAGGGTAGGCCTGGTTTTTCTTTTATATCATTTTAGGTATAAACGGAGATTAATGGGCGTATAGCCGGATGCGGCTAGTTATACCCAGGTACCATTATAAAAATAACAACACATTGGTACTAGCCATATCGTGCCAGTATTGCTATATTAGTACGTGTAAGGCGAAGTTTTGCGATGTGTTACAATGATTATGAGCCGTGAGAAAGCTCAAATATCGGAACATCGAGCGGCGAAGCAGATTCACCAACTGCCGAGCTCCGTGGGCAATCAGAACGTACGTAAACGTGCTGGGACAAGTGCCGAAGGCTAAAAGGGCCAACGGAAGTCCGGTGGAACCACCCAAAATTGTGCGACATCAAGTTTGGGCCCGAGACGCGAATGAAAGGTTGAATGCAGTGCGAGAGCATTGAACCTTCCAATCGCGTCTTTTTATTTGCAACCAACTAAGAAAGGAGTCATTCCATGGCCGACAATCAACAACCAGACTTACATGCAATGCGCCACAGTCTTGCGCATATTATGGCTACGGCCATCACACACCTCTACCCGGGCGTAAAGCTTGGCGTTGGGCCGGTCGTGGAGAATGGCTTCTATTATGATGTCGATTTGCCTGGTGATAAACAGCTGTCCGATGAAGACTTTGCGGCTATTGAAGCCGAGATGAAGAAAGTAATCGCTGCCGATCAACCATTTGAGCGGTTCACGAAGCCGGTCGACGAAGCTATTGCTTGGGCTAAGGAGAACAGCCAGCCCTACAAAGAACAACTACTGAACGATCTTAAACGTGCTGGCACTACAGTGGCCAAAGACCTCGATCCAGAGCAGCTCGGTCTGGCTGCTGGTGACGAAAGCAAAGTGAGCGAAGTCTCATTCTATCGCAACGGTGACTTTACCGATTTGTGTCGCGGTCCGCATGTGGCGTCGACGGGCAAGGTGGGTGCCTTTAAATTGCTCCGTGTTTCGGGCGCCTACTGGCGTGGCAAGGAAACGAATCCCCAGATGCAGCGGGTGTATGGCGTGGGTTTTGCCACCGATAAAGAGCTGCGCCAGCACCTTGCGATGCTCGAGGAGGCTAAAAAACGCGATCACCGTAAACTGGGCCAAGAGCTCGATCTGTTTGTCTTTTCACCGCTCGTTGGTGCTGGCCTTCCACTCTGGACGCCGCGAGGCACGGTGCTCCGTAACGAGCTCGACCGCTTCGTACAAGAAATGCGCGATGAGGCTGGCTTTGAACAAGTGGCCATTCCGCATATTACCAAGAAAGACCTCTATGAAAAGAGTGGTCACTGGTCGAAGTTTAAGGATGAACTCTTTAAAATTACGACTCGTGAAGGGCACGAATATGCAATGAAGCCCATGAACTGTCCGCACCACACGCAGATATATGCCAGCAAGCCTCGTAGTTACCGTGATCTTCCTATTCGCTATCGCGACACGACCATGGTATACCGTGATGAACAGAGTGGTGAGCTTGGCGGTTTGAGTCGTGTACTTTGTATTACCCAAGATGATGCGCATGTTTTCTGCCGTGTCGCTCAGGCGAAAGATGAGGTGCTGCACCTCTGGGATATTATTGAGCGTTTCTATTCAGCGGTCGATATTCCTCTTCGTCTACGACTGAGTCTGCACGACCCAGCTAACCAGGATGCCTACATGGGTCCAGAAGAGAAGTGGGTCGAAATCGAAAATGTCATGCGCGGCATTGCCAAGGAGCGCGTGGGTGATGGCTTTATCGAAGCCGTCGGTGATGCTGCCTTCTATGGGCCAAAGCTGGACTTCCTTGGCCGCGATGCCATTGGTCGGGAACACCAAGTCGCAACTGTACAGTTCGATTTTGGTCAACCTGAGGGCTTTGACCTCAGGTGTGTTAACGAAGAGGGCGACGACGAGCGTATCGTGATGGTGCACTGCGCGGTTATGGGGTCGCTTGAGCGTTTCCTCTCGGTATATATTGAGCATACCGCTGGTCGTTTCCCGGTATGGGTTGCTCCAGAACAGATTAGGATTGCTACCGTCAATCAAGACGAAACCATTGTGGCGTTCGCCCAAGACGTCGCTGCCAAGGCCAAAAAACTTGGCTTGCGGGCTACGGTAGATACCGATAA
>DATCYV010000082.1:0-8502 GCA_036526215.1 Saccharimonadales bacterium (SeqCode) | reverse complement strand
AGCCTCGACCTGTTCGTTGGCCAGCACAGTTTTGTCTACTGGGCACCACCACTGCAGGCTCTCTTTTTGGTAGGCCAGGCCGCGTTTGAACAGCAACAAAAAGAACCACTGGGTCCATTTGTAATACTCAGGGTCAGAACTGGTAACTTCGCGCGACCAGTCATAGCTAAAGCCCATTTGAGCCAACTGGCGCTTAAATTTACTGGTGTTCTCGACTATGGCTTGCTGGGGGCTTACACCAGTTTTAATAGCGTAGTTTTCAGCTGGCAGGCCAAAGGCGTCCCAGCCCATAGGGTGCAGCACGTTGTAGCCGCGCATACGGGCAAAGCGCGCCAGGGCGTCGCCAATGGTGTAGTTACGCACGTGGCCGACGTGCATGGCCGCACCGCTCGGATACGGAAAGTACTCGAGGATATACTTTTTGGGTTTGTCGGTGCTATCACTAGCCTCGTAGATTTTGTTGTCGGCCCAGGCTTGTTGCCATTTTGGCTCAATTTCTTTTGGGTTGTATCGCTTCACTGTACTACTCCTGATGCAATGCGAAATGAATGATCTTATTTGGATTATACGTTACAAAAACTGGTATGAGAAAATATGCGCCCCTATCGGGCGAGAAGAAGGTTGAGACTGAGGCTGTTCCCTTGGCTCATCGTAGGTTTAGTATACCATATCCGTGGTCAAACGCGAGGGCATCGGTTAATAATGGCCGAAGTACTGGCCTTGGTCGCCGGGCGAGAGGTTCATGAGCTGGCTCACCGTGACAAACTGGTACTTGGTTTTGAGGGCGTCAATCGCCGGGCGCAGCGCCGCAACGGTACTGGGATAAATGTCGTGCATCAGAATAATCCTGCCCGGCTTGGCGGCGTTTGCGATATTGGCGTCAATTTTGGCCGGGTCAGTCAGGTGCCAGTCGTCTGAATCGACATTCCAGTTAACGACCGTCATATGCAGTTGGTCCAAAACTGCCGGAGTGACAGACCCATACGGTGGCCGCAGCAAATGCGGCGCAGGCACACCCGCGGCAACAATTGCCCCTTGCGTACGCTGGATCTGGTCGGTCATTTGCGCTTGGTTAAGCTTAGCAAAGTCCGGATGACTCCAGCTGTGGTTACCAATTTCGTTGCCGCTGCGGTACATGCGACGTACCAAGGCTTCGCTGCCCTTTACGCGCTGGCCAACCAAAAAGAAGGTAGCATGTACTTGCTCTGCGTCCAAGATATCAAGAATTTGAGATGTGGTTGCAGCATTGGGGCCGTCGTCAAAGGTGAGTGCAATGCACGGCGTGACCGAGCAGCGTGATAGCGTCGTCGTTGCCGCGCCCATGACTTTGGATGAAAATCTATGTCGATAGTTACCTGCTGGTTCTAATGGCGTAGTGCGGATAATGTTACCGAGCGCCCCAACAAATAAGCACAGTGCAGCAGCGGCAATCAAAAGCTGCGGATTTTTGAGCCACCCAAAACGGACTCGCACACGTTTCATAGCTTAAAATTGTTGCAGATAATTCGTTGCAAAGCTAGTGGCAACTGATTCTTTTTTGGCAAAACGCTTCTGTGCAAGCTCAACAAGCCGTTCAACTAAGACCACATTTGATATACCAGCCCGGCTCCAGTTGTGCGAATACAGCGATCCCGGCAGCGGGTTAACCTCGTTAAAGTACACCTTTTTGGCCTTGGT
Source organism: Saccharimonadales bacterium (SeqCode) (assembly GCA_036526215.1). Classification (GTDB taxonomy): domain Bacteria; phylum Patescibacteriota; class Saccharimonadia; order Saccharimonadales; family UBA4665; genus JARIHD01. Next base: position 6,825 of record DATCYV010000082.1, on the reverse strand, counting down.
ATCGACGAGCATGTCAACGCGCGCAGTGCCAGAGCAACCCAGCGCTTGGTAAACATTTAGGCCAGTGGCCTCGGCTTTGGCATACAAATCTTCGGGCAAATCAGCGGGGATACGGCTGTAGCCTTGGGCACCATGTTTGCCGCCACCCTTAGCGCCGCCTTTGCCCTTGCCTTTACCGCCCTGCATGTACTTGGTTTCAAAGTCAAAGAAGTCTTCACTCTTAAGCAGCGGCTCTTCAAGGAGTGCCGGCACTGGTTCTTCGTTGCCCATGATCGGCAGCGTCACTTCGACCAGGTTTTGGACGCCTTCTTCGACGAGCGCCTTCGTATCGTAATGCAGCGCAACTTCAATGGCGCTGTCGAGGTCTTTTTTGTCGGTCACACGGGTAATGCCGATGCTCGAGCCCAGGTGCGCTGGCTTTACAAACACCGGGTAATGCAACTCGCGGTTGATTTTGTCTTGCCACGGTTTGCTATCTGTTTCGTACGCCTGCTTACTAAACGATACGTATTTTGGCGTGTCGATTTTGCCCGCGACCGCGGTTTCTTTGGCGAGCACTTTATCCATGGCAATCACGCTGGATTCAACATCGCAGCCCACATATGCCACACCGGCCATTTCGCAAATAGCCATAAGCTCGCCGTCTTCTCCATGTGTACCATGAGTAGCCGGAAAGACAACGTCAACCTTAACCTCGCTGCCCTTAAAACGGCCAGCACGCACCAAAGTTAGGCCTTGCCCAAGGCGCACCGCAACCGGTTTTTCTTTGGCTAGGACGTCGTCAATGTGCTTTTGGTAGGTGGCAATGTTTTTAAACTTATCGCCCATAAACCAGCGGCCATCCTTGGTGATGTACACCGCAACTACGTGAAACTTTTTGGACATTTCAAGCGGCTTAATAACAGAGGCGACGGCCGTAATAATTGACACATCGTGCTCAGTAGAACGCGAACCGAAAATAACGGCAACTGTTGGCTTCTTCATGAGTATCAGTATAGCACCCCAAGGGCAGTCTGGTATTATTGAGGGATGCAATTTGAGACGTTTATAACTGACACCTTGCGAGCGCTTGAGGTGCCTTACCGGCTAGTCAAACACCAGGCAGTCTTTACGGTAGCCGAATCTGTTGGCGTACTTGATGAAATACCGGTCAAGAACTTGCTTCTGCAAGAAGAGAAAGGTACCCGCAAAGTACTGGTCATTATGGCAGGCGAGCATCGTTTGGACACCAAAAAACTAGCCGCTGAGCTGGGCACCAAAAAGCTGCGTTTTGCGAATGCCGAAGCACTACTGGAGACGCTTGGCGTAACGCCAGGGTCGGTGTCGCTCTTTAGCTTGTTTCACGACGGCTCCGACAGTGTTGAGGTCGTCATTGACCAAGAGCTGGCCCATGCCGAAGAGGTCGGTTTTCACCCCAACGACAACACTGTGACTATTTTCATCCCCGGAGCAAGCATTAAAACAGTGCTCGACCATACCGGCCACTCCTACCGCTACATGAACGTCCGCAGCAACACCTAGTTGACCCGTCCTTCCAAGATGGGGTATAATAAAGTTATAAACCCCAACCGAAGACTACCCGTATGGGCGGCTGATCGAGTGATCTAGGTTGTCCACCCTCTACCAAAAGGCACGGTGGTTTTTTATTTTCCGCTATAACTCACGAAGGATTTTCGTACGTTTCATCTTTACTTTTAACCGTTGGTATTCAGGGCGTCCTTCGTGGGCCTCACGCACCAAACCAGCAATTGCATCTGCAAGGCGAATGACCGCGCTTGACTCATCCTTTTTGCCAACAATCTTACGGGGCTTAACGCCCAACTTCCTGAACTCACTCGCCATTCGAGCCCCGGCGGTCTTTGAAAGCCCATCTATTGTTATAGTCAGCTTATACTCATCTTCTCTGATGCCATGTGCATCCCGATACAAACTGATTGCCTGTACGGTAGCCAATACTTCTAGGGTGTCATAATCCTTCTTACCTGAGTAGCTCTTAACAAAAACCATTGCTGGCAGTTGGCGTCGAGTGACAGCCTCGGTGTATGCGATTCTCAATCTATCACGTGTCTTCATCCATTTTGTCTTTTTACCTGTAGATCTCTCAATATCTTCCAGGTATTGTTCAAGTTCTTGTTGCCGACCGCCAGCAACGATAATAGCCACGATGAAGTACTCACCTAAGGTGTCTTGACCAGTTTCATCAACATAACAGTAAAGTTTATGTAGCGAAGGCATAGCCGAGCCATTGTACGCTTAGTTGCCTGAGCGGGCTACAGCATTTAGGCGTAGTTGTCGGTCCAGTCGTTCTGCATGAGCACGACATCGCCAGCGGCAACAAAGGCTTGCAGATTGGTGTAAAAACTAAGCGGGTCGTCTTCGACTACAATCTCTTTGCTAAAGCCCGCGGCACGCAGCCCCCGCATAATGGGGTCGGTGGCTGAGTTCTTCATGAGCACTACAATGTCGGGGCTTGCCTGGGCGATCAGTTTGCCCATTTCTTCGTGTACACGCTTGGCCTCTTTACCTTGGTCGACCAAGCCGGGTGTGACGTAGATTTTGCGCTTGGCGGGCAGTTCGCGCAGCAGTGCCGTGCCCACGCGAATACCTTCGATGTTGCCGTTGTAGGTGTCGTCGATAATCCAGGCGCCCTGGAGCGGATATGGCTGCATTCGGTGTTCAAACGGCGCAGTAACGGCAATGCCCGCCTTGATCTGTTCGTCGGTCAGGCCAAACTCGGCAGCCAATGCTGCCGCCAACGCCAGCGGCCCCACTTGATGGCGTCCAAGCAGCTTACTATGCAAATGTAGCTTGCGGTTACCTTTGCTTAGCACAAAACTCGTGCCCTCAAGCGATACATCAACGTCTGACACCTTCCAGCCCAGCGCGCCCTGCTGATCGTACAGCTGATAATCCTTGCCTTCGGTGCGAGCGTAGGCTAGTTTGGATTCGGCGTTCACGTACACCTTGCCATGATCGACAAAATCAGCAACCGAAAAGATGTCGTCCGCTGCCCGCTCGACCGTTTTGTAATGGTCAAGGTGCGCTGGTGCCACGCCCGTAATCACGGCATGGGTAGGATGCGTTACCTTAGCAAAGCGCGCGACATCGCCAGGGGCGCCCTCGCCGTATTCAATAATTACAATGTCTTCGTCTTCCTGCAGTTTGCGGGCAAAGTAGGCGTGCGATATTGCTACGTTTTTGTTGGCGGGCGTGGCGGCTACTTTTTTGCCCACGCTCAGCACCGTTAAGAGGAGCTCCTTCATGCTGGTTTTGCCGTAGCTGCCGACGATCGCGAGCCGCACGCCAGGGTGCTTGGCAAAAATCGCCTCAGATGCCCGAATCAGACGTCGCTGCTTGGGTTTGACGACCAGCCAGCGGCCCAGCACTAGCGGCACAACCGCCAAGTGTGCCCACACCAGCGGATACGCCAAAATGAGCGCCACGCCAAACTGCCAGCCGCCAACCAGGCCGTGCCAACGCCACAAGGCAACGAGTGCAAATCCGGCCAATATCTCGAGCAACATCCCAAGCCGCAGCGCAAGCAACAAAAGTGAAGCAGCTTTGGTCCGATCAAGCGTACGGCGGTAGGTCACCTTGGTGAAATCAGTCGTCTTCCAGTACCACGCCAGATACGGCGCCGCTTGGTATTCGGTACTCTGGAGCATGTACACAAGCGCACTCGGGTATCGCCACCAATACAAGCTAAATAACCCCTTGAGCATTACTGCAAAAACTCCTCAACTGCCTTGGTTACATCGCCCGGGCGATCAAGGTGCACAAAATGCCCGGCGTGCGGCAAAATTACAAGGGTTGAATCTGGCATAAGCTCGTGAAAGCGTTCACCATACCATACCGGTGTCTGCTCGTCGTCTTCGCCATATACCAATAACACCGGTTGGGTAAGCTGCGGCGCGTCAGCCTGGACATCATCGGTCACGACCCGTTTAAATGTCTCTTGTAAGTGTTCGGCCACGAACATATCGGAACCTATAGCTTTGTACGCCTTACGGCGAAGTTTATTCTTAGCCACGGCGGGGAGCGGTGCCACAAAGACCTTAGCCGCTTTGGCCATCATGCGCAGCATGCGCTTACGGCCTCTGTAAACATTGCGGATACCGGCGCTACCAATCAGTACCACTCGCTCGGCGTGCAAGTGTCCTTCGGCAACACCACGAATAGTGAGTGCCGCACCGTTAGAGTGCCCCACGATCGCCCAAACATCATTCACATCAAGCTTGGTTAAAAAGTGCGCTACAAACATGACGTAATCGTTTAGGCCCCATGGCTCGCCAGGCAGCGCCGTACCGCCAAAGCCCGGCAAATTAAGCGCAATTACGTCGTAGTGCTTACCGAGCGCCTGGCTGATCGCACGCAGCCCTGCCGCGCTATCGCCCCAACCATGCAAAAGCAACACAGTCTTACCCTTACCCATCCGTTCATACTGGGTTAGGAGTGAATCAACAATAACTTGCATAAGCCCCATTATACGCTATGAACCCGCCGCCAGCGTGCAAGCGAGTTCATAACTACGTGTATCTTTTAGTTTACAGGAAGTACAGCGCCGCAATTGCCCCAATAAGCAGGACGGCTACCACAAGCAGCACCATAATAGTACGCTTGTCATTGCGCACTGACGCGGCAGGCACTGGCGCCATTGACGGCACTACCTGGTCCTGAACCGGGGTCGAAGCATCGCCAGATGGTGGCATACCCATACTATTTGATATGTCGGGTGCACCAGTTGCGCCAGGCGTTGGCATAGTTGGCACATCAGATGCTGGAGCGGCTGAACTGGTCGGGTTCGTCGACGCCTCACTCGCCAAACCAGTCTGAGCATCTGGCGTAGAGGTGTCAAGACTAGGCGTAGGATTCATTTCTACACTTGGGTTTGGAGCTGGCATTGGGTCGGTGTCGACAGGCATCGTTTCGACCGGAGGAGTAGCAGGTGCCTCTTGGCCCATATTGATATCAGCAGTTGACGTAGTTTGTTGGGTTGTGGGCGCTACCGGCTCATCGCCATTGGCGGCAGGGTTGGTGTTCTTTTGTGGATCCATAGTGAGACTTTTCCAGCTTATGTTGCTAAAACTACTTCCGATTATACATAAGCAGTTTCGTTTGCCAACCCTCTCATGTTTTTCAAAGGTTGCTCAGACGGGCCTGCAACTCTTGAATAGTAATGGTTTTTGTTGGCAAATTAACATTAAGCGGCAAACCATAGCCCTCATAGGTTTGCTGGTAACCCTGGCCAGCATCGGCACCCACCAACTGACGCGAACGCGCGTCAACAGTCAGCTTTACCTGGATTGGCTGAGCTGTCTGGTAGGCGTTAGGGTCAACACTGTCTAGTTCGTGCATACCCAGATCTTTGGCAAACTCCTTCATGAGTCGCACGTACAAGATGGTTTGAATTTTGGTGTCGTAGGTGTAGAGCAGACGGCCGTCCTTGTGCGTTTTTTTGACCGAGGTAAACGACGGTGAATACACATTTTCGCTTTTGACCCATTCCATAAGGTCGCCGCGCTGCTTTGGCGTCAAATTACCGATCGGCACCGGCACCCCACCTACTGGCAAGCCAATGCCAAGCACTGCTTGGGCGAGCAGTTGGTGTCCGCTTGCCTGCGAGCTAGACTGCTGGACACTGTCGTCGCTCTTGGCCCATGTTCCAATAATGTTAGAGGTATTGAGCGGCTTGCCATCGCTGCTTTTGCGATCGGTAGTAATTGAGCGGTACCGCATATAGTCAGCGGCATTGGTGCCAATTATCTCCGTCTTAATAATGGTACCACCCTGCCTTACGGTAGTCAGCGAGCGAGCACGGTCGTTTGGCCCCAGGCCGAATTGCACCAACTGTGTCACATTGGTCGAGCCAGTATCCTCGGTTGTTTTAATCGTTACACCTTCTGTTTGCAAACTGCTAGAAATCATGCCCCAAAAGACACGCTGCGGCGACATATATACCTTGGTATACGCCAAATATCCCGATACAATCAGCAAAATAATACCAATGACGTATATATACCAAAATGGCTTAGATGTAATGGCCGTGAAGCTTCGTTTTGCTATTATCATGCTGGTATTGTAGCAGCTTTCCCGCAATTACCCGTCCGTATAAGGCAAACCAAAACGCCCGCGAAAAGCCGCGAACGCAATGGTGGAGTTTATGATGGTGGTGGAGTATGGGGGAGTCGAACCCCCGACCTCAGCAATGCGAATGCTGCGCTCTAGCCAACTGAGCTAATACCCCATATCGGAGGCATATTTTTGAGCGGTGCCTCCGTATACCGCCCTGTTACTGAGTAACAATCTTCGGCTGATCTTTAAGCGCCGATTCGTCTTCGCCGACGTAGATGAACGCCCATGGGCCGGTCTTGACTTCCATATTTTTGCCAAAGCCAACCCATTTGCCCTCAAATTTCTTCCCGTCATCCGAGATGATTAATTGGGCCGCCCCATAGTAAATAGTGCCTTTGTAGTCACCCTTTGGGTTGGTCGCCTCTTGCCAGCTACCGGTTAGCACGTTGCCGTCAACCGAGAAACGAGCCAGCATGTACGACTCGTTTACGTTTGGCACGCTTTCGACAATCAGCTCATTGCCCTTGGGGTACATCCGTACGTAATGTTGGCTAAGGAGATCTTCATTGCGGTCGCTGTTATGGTAGGTATAATCACTACGCCAGATACCAGTAAACCTATTTGAATCTGTGTCTACATCATCCATAGTTCTGTCCACTTCTTTCTGCCCTTGGCTGAGGCTTAGGCTTGAAAGCTTATTATAGCCGCTTTGACTTCTTCAGGCAATTTAAGCGTATTCATCCACCACCTTTG
>DATCYV010000081.1:0-4885 GCA_036526215.1 Saccharimonadales bacterium (SeqCode) | reverse complement strand
GCCAGCGCCTGGATGGCCTTGATATCATGCCGCTCGGCATCTGGTGCGACCTTGCCCGCCACAAAGGCTGTTTCGAGGGTCGCCTGGTTGCCGTTTGCGATCAAAAGCTGGATAGAACAGCTGTCGGTGTCGACGAACATGCCGTATGACCGTTTTTCTTCTGGTGTCATCGTCGTAGAGCTTGGCGAGAAGAACGCTACGTTGTATATATCGAGAACTCCCGCCCGATGCAGCCACTGGAGCAATATTACATTTTGCAGCTCAATCGTAGTTTTGCGCAGCATCTCAGCATTGAGCACCGTGTGCTCCAGAGTATTCCGGTGAATATCTAGCAGTGAACGACCATCTTGACCTAGAAAGCCAGCGACAAACTCCAGACTAACTTCTGTTTGGTGGCCAGCTTTAAAGAGCCGTTCGACAACCTCAGTCCCAACGTTCCTCGTTACAACCCGCAAAGACGGCTCATCACCCAGCGCCGCAAGCTGAGTAGCTGCCATAAGGCTGGATTCGTTAGACATTTCGGGGGGCACAAAGCTCTCAACCGTGCCCCGAATTGCCATACCACCAAGCAAGCGCACTGTCTCCTGCCGGGCACACTCTTGCAATTCAGGGAAGGCTTGTGCGGCCAATTCCCATTTCTTGATGCCTTCCCCCATATAAAAACCTGCTCTTTTTGTTTCCGGAGCAGGTTTTAGAAGGGTCTTAAAAATACACCTCGTTCCTGCTCGGGAATCTAACGGTTGGTTGCTGTATCGGACTTATCATCCACTTGGGATGAATCACCGTTGCGGCACAGTGTTGGGGTTTCACCAACTTCCAGCAGCGTCTTGTTAAGTATACTTGGTATAGTAGCATGGGGACACGCCACATGTATGGTGTGATTTTGCCTACGATACGCTACTTGGCGGTAGCCAAAGCCGGCTGGGCAATTTTGTGCTTGAGGCCGCTTAGCCGGGCGGCAAAACTTTGGGCGGCGCCTTCTAGGCCCAGGACTTTAAGCGCACCGACCAGCACATAGAGCTGGTCAAATTGTTCTTGGGCAACCTCGCCCAAACTCTCGATCTCGGCGAACATGTGTTCGACCTTTTCGACCAGCCATTTTTCTTCGCCGGGCTTAATAAGGTTGGTGGCGACTTTGGCCTCTTCGCTGGGCGCCATTACCTCGAGTGACCGCGCAGAGTGATCACGTTTACGCAGATGCCCGCGCTTGATCAAGTTATTAATATGTAACGCAACGGTCGCTACCGATGTGTAGTTGAGGCCGGTCATGATCTCGCGGTAGCTCGGGCTGTACCCGTGCTCACCAATAAACCGCTCAATAAACGTGAGCAGCTCGCGTTGCTTTTTTGTTGGTCGAACGGTACTCGCCATTACCAACTCCCTTATTGTTACGTTTACTCTGAAAGACCCAGAAGCGATACCATAAATAATTCCAGACCGTAAAAAAGCCGGCCGAAATAAAGAATCCCACATACGGGCTGACGCCAAGCGCGTTCAGACCCCAGATAATCAGGTAGTCGAGCGCAAAGTTGGCCGCCATCAGCAAGCCGTACTTGCCAATAATGCGGCCCTCGTGTTGGGCAAGCCCGGGTTTTTTGAACGCCCAATACCGTTGGATAAGGTAGTTCAATGTCCAACCGACAGCATCGGCCACGAGCTTAGCGGGCAGCCAGTTCCAGCCTAGCGCCGAATAGCCTAAGGCAAACACCGCATATCCAGACCAAAAATAAACGGTTCCCCCAACGAGATATTCGAGAAATTGGACGACGTTACGGTGCGTCAATCGGAAATCGGTGCGCTTCATCGCTTCTATTAGTATACTGCATTGTCATCAGATGAGGCTATTGTCCAAATACTACGCAGAGTTTCCTTCGGAAAATGCTACGTATTTGGACAATAGCCTCATCCACCAACCCCCTATATGGTGGCAGAAAGCTGACGCACCGCTGACCTTTACGGGCCACCGGTGGTACAATGTCAGCAAGCTATGAAGAATAATATCTCGCTCATCTACAATGCGTGTTTGGTGGCCGGTGACTTCTTGGCGCTGGTAGCCGCCTTTGTCGTCGCGTATCTGGTACGTGTCAAATTTAACATCGGTCTTAACCCCACTAATATCGGTCCGTCAAACGGACGCGAATTTTTGACCGTCTTTTTGGCAGTTGTGCCCTTTTGGCTCATAATCTTTGCCTTGCTTGGCCTATACAACCACTCAATTTATGAGAAGCGCTTTAAGGAGTTCGGCCGGCTGCTAGTAGGCTCATTCATCGGCATGCTATTCGCGGTCTTTTGGAACTTTATGGCAGATAAGCCTATCTTCCCAGCCCGGTTGGTGCCAATTTACGGCTTTGCGTTTGGGTTTGTTTTCTTGGTGATATTCCGCAATTTGGCCCGTATAATGCGTATCCAACTGTTCAGTTTTGGTATTGGCTTAACTAAGGTGCTCATCGTCGGTAATTCGTCGGTAACTGTCGAGCTCCTGGATTGGCTGGCCGACTCACGCCGTTCCGGCTACGATATTGTCGGTGTCGTTGGCCAGAAGCGCACCATCGGCAAGCGAGACGTCCTAACCTATCCATCATTCCAACAGTTTCTAAAAGAGAACAAGCAAGAGCTGCACGGTATTATTCAAACCGAACTGTATGCTGATGAGGGTAAAAACACCGAAATCCTCACCTACGCCCAAGAAAATCACGTCAGCTACCGGTTCGTGCCGGTCAATGCCGGTCTATTTGTAGGCAATCTTGAGGTTGAGTTATTCCGGTCATCATTACCAGTTATTACCATCCATCAGACAGCCCTGTTTGGCTGGGGCCGAATTGTTAAACGGCTGACCGATCTTTCCTTCGGCACTTTTTTATTGCTAATCGCGTCGCCGTTTATGCTACTCATTGCACTGGCCGAGGTAGTGTCTGGGAGCGGTTCGGTGTTTTTCCGTCACAAACGACTGACGCGCTTTAACCAAACGTTTAAAGTTTTCAAGTTCCGAACCCAGTATCGCAAATATGATGGCACGACACCCGAAGAGGCCTTTGGCATGATGGGCAAGCCCGAGTTAGCAAAGCAGTACCGCGAGAACGGTGATTTTTTGCCCAACGATCCGCGCATCACGCCGCTCGGCCGCTTTCTGCGTGCAACCAGCCTTGATGAATTGCCTCAAATATTGAACGTACTACGTGGTGATATTAGTCTGGTCGGTCCGCGTGCCCTTATCCCTCAGGAGCTCGCAGCATATAGCAAAAAGCACACGATTCTGAGCGTCAAGTCAGGTATTACGGGCCTTGCCCAAGTATCCGGCCGGAGGGACATCAGCTTTGAGGAACGGCGTACGCTCGACTTGTACTATGTCCAGAACTGGAGCTTATGGCTTGATATCGTTATCCTGGCCAAGACCATCCGAGCCGTTATAAAACGCGACGGAGCAAGATAATGGCACGCGACCCTGCGAAGCTAAAAGTCGCCATCGTCCACGACTGGCTGGTCGGCGGTGGCGCTGAACGGGTCGTACAGGAGCTGCACCAGATGTTCCCTGACGCACCCATCTATACCTCATACGCCACCAAAGAATGGCAGGAGCGGCTGGACGGCAAAGTGGTCACCGGCTTTTTGCAGCACGGGCCGTTTCCAAGGCTCCGCAAATATGTCGGCTTGCTGCGTATTTGGTGGTTTACACATCTTGATTTTACCGGGTACGATCTTGTTATCAGCAGCTCGGGTAATGGCGAGGCCAAGAGTATTCGTGTGCCAAAAGGAGTTACGCACGTCTGCTATTGCCATGCGCCAACGCATTATTACTGGCGGCATTACAAACAGTACCTAGCCCATCCGGGTTTTGGCGTATTTGATCCGCTCGCCCGGCTGGGCCTGCGGCTACTCGTAGGGCCACTGCGCCGTTGGGACCTCAAGGCGTCTAAGCGCCCCGATGTCATGCTCGCTAATTCGACCCATACCCAAGCAGAGATCAAAGAGTTTTACGGCCGCGACTCGATCGTGGTATACCCGCCAATCGATCTTGACCGTTTTGCAGTCAAAAGGCCCATCGCCAAGCGCAAGGGCTACATAACCGTCGGCCGGCAAACACCATACAAAAAGACTGATATTATTGTTGCTGCTTGTACCAAGCTCGGAGTACCGCTCACCGTCATCGGCGGCGGCCCCGAAAACGATAAGCTACGACGCATAGCCGGCCCAACCATTACTTTTCCCGACCATTATGTGCCGGACTCTGAGGTGCCGAAACACATGCAAGATGCCAAGGCATTCCTGTTTGCTGCCTACGAAGACTTTGGCGTCACACCAGTCGAGGCACTCGCCGCCGGTACACCAGTTATCGCCTATAAAGCTGGTGGCGCCCTCGATTATGTCGTAGAAGGCAAGACCGGACACTTCTACACCGAACAAACCGTCGAGGCACTCTGCGCAGCAATGCAAGAAAGCGACAAGCTCCATTTTGACCACCGGGCCATCGCGGTGCACGCCCAAAGCTTTTCGCCCAGTGCCTTCCAGGGCAAATTGACCCAGATAATCAAAGAGATTGTGTAGTCAATAAATAGTTGCCATTAACTGTTGTGCCTCCACTCCCTGGGGCCTATAACTAGTACACACTCCACAAACATTTGAACGAGGATACTGCAATATGTGCGGAATAGTAGGTTATATTGGCGCAAAACATAATGGCGTAGGGATTGTCCTGGATGGGCTGACAGCACTTGAATATCGCGGCTACGATTCGGCAGGGGTAGCCTACCTCGACGGCAAGCACATAGGCCATGTGTCAAAACAAGTCGGACAAGTAAGCAACGTCCGCCAAACACTTCAAAGCGCCCTCAAAAGCAAAAGCCCGCTTGCCGTAGGCCACACTCGGTGGGCTACCCATGGCTCACCA
>DATCYV010000080.1:0-7794 GCA_036526215.1 Saccharimonadales bacterium (SeqCode) | reverse complement strand
TTGTCACGGGGCTTGATAGCAACACTGGTGCGATAACCGTCTCTACACCGCTTAGCAAAGACTACCAGGTTGAATACTATCCTCCTGGCGGGAATTCAACTAACTCTGTTACCACATTAAACAACACCGGTCCTGCCGCAGAGCTCAGCGTCAGCAAGTGCCCGTCGATGCCAAGCGGCCTTAGGATAGCTAACCTTCATATAGACCATTCCACAAACTGCTGGGCTACCATTTCAGGTGCTTACCTCAAGGACCTAACCTTGGAAAACGTTACGGCAGATGCTGACGGTAGGTTTTTGTCGCTATCTGCATGGTATAGAGGCAGCATGAGCGGATGCAACATACATATCTTAGCCAATACAAATACCAACGACGTAACCCGCTGGTGGTTTACCACTGCGTGGGGATCGAGCGACGTTGATTGTGTCGATAATACCTTCTCGGCCGATTACTATGCTTGGGTCCACGTAAACGAGGGGTCTGTGCGCTGTAGAGTGCTACGCAATAGTATCACCGCCGCACCGGGTTTCAATGCAAATAATCAAGCGCTCGTTAACTACGCGAACAGAGGTTATAGCTGCGTAATCCAGGACAATATCATCAGAAACCCATCAACATCCCCCGGAGGCGCAGGCATACGTATCGGAGCCAGCAGCTCATGGCCGGGGCTTAAGTATAGAAACAGCGTTGTCGACGGAAACACCATATATGGTGGCTACGCTAGTATTATTGATAATTCCACAACAGGCGTAACCTCACCTAGAGGAAACGTTTGGGTACCGTAGCACTCAAACAAAGTGCACACACTGGCAACTCCTTACGGCAAACAGGCAAGATGATGCCAAAAACGGAATCAAATAAACATGGTCGGCCAGGAACGATTAACTAGCAGTCAGGCAGTTGTTGAAGCAAAGCGTCCTGACGCTCTACATATACAGCAGTAGCATACTGTATTGTGCCTGGTGTGCCGTGTATACGAACCCACATGTCAGATGTTCGGTCTTCTTCGCCAACAGTTGGGTCAGAGTGCACAGTCCTACCCCTTGTTTTACATTCAGCAGGGACACGATCGCCGTCTTTAAACGTACCGTTTGCTTTTTGTCGGCAGCTGATTCTGCTGGGCCTGGCTAGACTTGTATGATTGTTGAACCACCGTGCAAATCGTCAAATACAAGCGTATGGCGTTCGCCACCCGTCTGTACTGTAGCACTAGTAGAGGATGCTTCTGCTGACGCAGGAGGTGGTGAGCTTTTAGAACTCTCAGGTCTGTCGCTTCCACCACAGCCAGTCAAAACAAGGCTACCCGCCGCAAACAGAACTGCACTTAACGCGTAACGGTCACTCTTCCTTAAATTTCTAAACTCGGGTGCTTTTTCCATATACGATACGCTCCTTTACAAATGTCTTATTGTAGGTGACTGCCACCTTGCAATTTGTGAGCTATTTAACAAACTGACTCCTCATGCTCATTTTTGCTGCTGGCAGGTTTAAGTCAATCTACGGCGCGGCCATTTGCAGCATCATCCCACCAAAAGCCTGACCAGCTTCTGCGGAATACGGTGGCAGCTGGACAAAATGCAGAGCAGCCGCTCCTATCCCTACATGCATGCCAGGCATATCGAGTTTACCAAGCATTCCCTCTGGCATAAACCGCTCAACGCGTATCTTCTCCTTATCCGGGCCCCACGCATTTACCCAGTCAACGTGACCCGAAAATCGGCTGTACCTATGTTCGTTCTGAGGATTATCGACGGCACCCAGCAAAATCGGATATCTCCCCGGCTTTGCAAGCATAGCCGTAACAAGCGCCTCTCCGATGTGCTGCGGATTATCATCGATCATGCAAACTGGCGCCTCGCGGCTGCGTTCAATCAGATGCCTTGCTTTCTCCGCTTCAGAACCAGCCAGAATAACTTGATCTGACCTGGGGAATAACTGATCGTAGCCGTGTTGCCGCATTGACCGCCGAGTCACTAGCCGTCTTGGCAAAATATCTGGCCGTATAGAGACGATGCCGCCCATACGCACACCGGCCTTTCCGACCCCACGAACAAAATCCTCGTAACCTGCGATGGCACCCAAGGGATATTTAAGCCAGTTCCTTGGGTTGAGTTTGCTCAGTTTAACAACAGCTGTACCATCAAGATCACTCCATAACTCGGGGGATGTTTCACTCATTCAAATACACTCCAAATAAAAACATGGTCGGGGTGAGAGGACTTGAACCTCCGACCTCAGCGTCCCGAACGCTGCGCGCTAGCCGACTGCGCTACACCCCGGCATCATGTACCAGTATTCTAACAGATCGCCCCTCAATAGTTAAGGGGTCGGCGCAGGATTATTCGCGGCGATAGGCACGCAACATGTGGTGTTTTGGTCTTGACCAGAGCACCACATATATTAATAATTATAAGTATGGGAGATGTAGAGACTAACTACACAAAGACTACAGTTATCAGCATCCTGGTGCTGATTGCTATTCTTGCGAGCGTTACTGTCGGCGTATTGCACAAACTGCAAACAAACAAAACCGCACAAACCAGCTCGTCAACCGTCAGATCGCAGGTGCAGGGCGCAACGATCATCCGCTTTACAGCCGTCAAGGGCGAAAGCGTACTAGCGCAGCTACAAAGCCGCGAAAAGGTAGTTGTTGACCAAGACCCAAATTATGGCTTATTTGTTGAGAGTATCAACGGCATCAAAAATGGCGCCGACAATAAATACTGGTCGTACTACGTTAATGGGCACATTACAAACTCAGGAGCAGAGAGCTATATTACCAAAGGCGGCGAAGAAGTCGTTTGGAAGTTTGAGTAATCGCCTACTCGAGCGGCGAAACTGGGCACAGCTTTTGAATAATCTGATGCAGCATAGCCCGCTCATCGGCGTCAAGCTTGTCACAGCCAAGCCTATCCGGAAGTTTGCAGTTTAACTGCTCTATGACCTTGCGACCCTTTTCGGTCAGTTCAATAGTTTTGGCCCGGCGGTCACGCTCACATTCGGTGCGCACCACCAACCCCTGGGCAACCATACGGTCAACAATACCAGTTACGTTAGAGGCGTCACAATGAAGCGCATCGGCCACCTGCCCCATCGCCAGATTTCCCTTATGGCGAATCGAATGCATAACAAATAGCTGCATGCGCGTTATACCCTCCGCCTCGGCCAACTGCACAGCGGCAGTCTTGATACAGTTAACCAGGGTGATTAAATCATCACACACTTGTTGGTCAGATTGATTCATATATGTTATTATAGCATGGATTACGAATACTTGAACATGTCAAGTATTTATGTATACTAGTAATTTGACGTTAACGACCAGGAGGACCAATGATCGAAAAAGTAAAGCATAAAGGATTAGCGCTCGCAGTACTTGCTGCCGCGCAGTTCATGGTAGTCCTCGATGCGACTATTGTGAACGTTGCCTTGCCTGCCATCCAGAAAGCCCTCGGATTTACCACCGCCTCACAGCTACAATGGGTCGTAACTGCGTACGCCCTGGTGTTTGGCGGCTTCCTGCTGCTCGGTGGCCGCTTGGCAGACCTGTTTGGCCGTCGCCGCATTTTTATGGCCGGTATTATCACCTTTGCGCTAGCCTCTATGGCTGCGGGTGTATCCCAGAGTCCTGCGCAGCTTATCACATTCCGGGCGCTGCAAGGCTTGGGCGGCGCGCTTCTCGCACCCTCGGCGCTGTCTTTGGTACTGACAATCTTCAAAGAAGGCCATGAACGCAACCGCGCCTTGGGTATTTGGAGCATGATTGCCGGTGGCGGCGGCGCGATTGGCCTACTGCTTGGTGGCGTGCTTACGCAGTACGTTGATTGGCGCTGGATCTTCTTTATTAACATCCCGATCGCAATTGCGGTCTTAACTGCCGCGCTCAAATATGTACCAAAGAGCAAACCTGCCAAAAAGCAGCGCATTGACTACGCTGGAGCCATTACCATTACCGGCGGCCTCATGAGCCTGGTATACGCACTCGCCCAGGCGCCTACCAAGGGGTGGGGCAGCGGCAGTACACTCGGGTTCTTTGGTCTCTCGGCAGTACTACTCCTTGCCTTTGGAGTCATTGAATCCAAGATCCGCCACCCGCTTGTAAAGTTGAGCATCTTTACCCGGCGCAATGTAAGTGGTGGCACGCTCATGCAGGTTTTGATGCCCGCCGCACTCTTTGGCATGTTCTTTTACCTGTCAATCTACCTGCAACAGATTCTGCAATTCTCGCCAACCAAAACCGGCGCAGCCAACCTGCCCTTTACGCTTGTACTGATCATTGTGGCTGGCACGCTTTCACGCAAGCTAGCCAAGATCAACCCTAAGCTGGTGCTCGTCACAGCTCCGCTCGTCGTTGCTGCTGGGCTTGCATACTTTTCACGGATTCCAGTACACGCTAACTATCTGACCGATATTTTGCCTGGCACTGCGCTGATGGCTGCCGGTATGGCTGCCGTATTTGTAACCGTCACCATGGTTACGACCAGTGGCGTCACCCATGAAGAATCCGGGTTGGTCTCTGGCCTGCTGAACGCCTGCCAGCAGATCGGTGGCGCTATTGGCTTGGCGGTACTGAGTGTTATCTCGACCTCGGTAACCAAGCACGACATCGCTGCTGCACACGGTGATAAAGCTGCCATGCTGCCAGCTGTAGTGCATGGTTTCCAGCGCGGATTTTTGGCGGCGGCATTGTTTGCCGTTGCCGCCAGCGTCATCGCGCTGGTAGTGCTCAAGGTGCACAAAGCTACCAAGTCTGACATCTCACAAGAGTCAGAAACCGAAGCCGAAGCTATGTCCGCGATCCCAGGCGTTTAGCGCCCGTTGGCTTTAGCAAAAACAAAAAGGCCAGTCCAAAGAGCTGGTCTTTTTGTTAGCTTACACGAAGTTGAGAGAGTGCTATAGTAAGCATATGCAAGAAGAACAAACTCCTGAACCTCCTCAAGAACCTAGCCAATCCCAACAACCACCTAAGGACTCGCTGCCAAATGGGCCAAGACCCTTTTATAAGCGCAAGGTATTCTTCATCATTGTTGCCCTGCTCACATTGCTGCTCATTCTTGCTGGTGCCTGGTTTATGAAATACCGCAATGATTCAGACACCAAAAAACCCAGTAGCAGCGCCGCCAAGCAATCCAAACAGTCTAAGCAGCAAGCCAGGCCAGCTAATAACGCACAGCTCGCCCCGTACGATGTTGTGTACTCCCACGAAACCCAACAGCTCGGCAACGGAAGTGGCTGTACGCAAATGCAAGCAAGCCTCCTCTGGAAACCACTTAGCGGCGGAGCCGAGACGAATGCCGCAACCATGGCCGCGCAGAGCGTCGTGAGTTACCATGATATATACAAGAATAAGGTGCTTGCTGTTACCGACGCTGCCTGTGGCAGCACAAACGGCACCGCCGTGTGGTATAGCGAAGATGCTGGCAAAACGTACGCTAAGGTATTTGGCGGCAACCCGCCAGCCGGCGCCGATGGCGCAGAGTGGGACCAAATAACCAGTGCTAAGTTTTCAACCGACGGCTCACGCATAGTTATTGGGTTTATTGCCGCTGGGGCGCTTAACAATACCGTCAAGGAAATCAACCCGGCAACCAAAACGAGCAGCAATCTGTTCACGGTCAATTCCCGCGGCGTTTTTGTGGTAGGCTACAACCGCACTACCCACCAGCTTTTGTACTACAATGGCTGCTATAACTGTGACGGCAACACCTTTAGCAAGCTCCGGTCGCACGACACCAATGCCAACACCGACACCGTGCTGTTTGACGATCAAACGCATATTACCTTGCAAACCAGCCCGAATGCTGACCTCAGTAAACTAATGCTCATTAAGGGCGTGGCCGGTGATATGCTCGGCGGCGGCGGCCCATTCACCATTCAGGAATTTACCACAGCCAACCAAACGACTACGGTGCTACAAACAGTCAATCAAGATACCGCGGTGCTGCACGCTGGATATCGCAGCGACGGTACGCGCTATTATTCCAAGGACGCCACGCTATACGGTCTTGCTGCCAACGGCACACCAACAACCCTCTTTACCGCAGCACACCCCATCCAAGGGGTATACTATGTCGGCGCAGCCGAAGCCGTACTCTCTACCGGTGAATCAAGCTCATATAACGTCATTAAGGCCACGTTTAACCCCGCCGCTACCACGAGCCTCTTAACAGCAGAAGCATACCACACTGTCTTCGGAGTTGGTTGGCAGTAGACCTACTGAGGCAACAAAAAAACGAACCGCTATGGATTCGCTCTTGTTCAACTTTGGTCGGGGTGAAAGGACTCGAACCTTCGACCTCCTGGTCCCAAACCAGGCGCGCTAGCCAACTGCGCCACACCCCGTAAAACAGATCAAATTATACCCTGTTACGCGCAAATAAGCAATGGTTATTGACCGGCAGCAAAAACCTCCCGGATGATTTCAGCCTTAGTAGCCAGGCCAGTTTGCTCATTAACAGCAACCAGCAGGGCATTAAACTGCATGCGGCCGCCATATTCCACTACATTGCGGGTCACGTGGCCGTCGCGCCAGCGGGGGACAAGACTGTCAAAGGTAATACCCAGCGATGAATCGAGCGAGCCACACATACCTACGTCGGTTATGTGGGCTGTGCCCTTAGGCAGCACGTCGGCGTCGGCGGTTTGGATATGCCAATGGTCGCCGACTACCATACTCACCAGGCCGTCCAGATAATGGCCGATAATCATCTTTTCGCTGCTGTAATCGCCATGAAAATTTACGATAGTGGCGGCCCGCTTGTGATCTTTTTCTTTCTCAAGAATGTCGTCAATAACGTGCAGTGGATTATCGAGCGGCAAGTCGGCATCTTTGCCAACTATCTTGCCCAGCAGGCTAATGACCAGTACGTCGCCCTTAGGGCTTTTCGCGTACTTGTAGCCCAGGCCAGGCGTACCGGCGGGATAGTTTGCCGGCCGGATGATGGGCTGCGCCGGGTCGTTCAGCTGCGGGAAGATTTCTTCGCGAAAAAAGGTGTGATTGCCACCGCTGCAAAAGTCAACGCCTGCCCTTTTAAGCCGGTTAAAATCAAGCAGCATGATGCCCTTGCCTTCGGAAAGGTTTTCAGCCTGAGCCACGACAAAATCAACAGCATATTTGCGGCGCAAGCCGGGTAATAGCTTTTCGACAAGCTTCAGGCCAGGCTCGGCCATGACATCGCCAATGTACAAAATATTCATTAAAACTTGCCCAAGAAATTATCCAGACCACGTAAAAAGCCGTCAAGTTTTTCTTCGGCACTATCAATCTTGCGCTCTATGAAGCCTTCGACGTTATCGGCCAGATCTGACACGCCGCTTGTAGCGTTATCGAGTTTTGCCGTCAGCTCATCGGCCGGTCGTGTTATATCGTCTTGCACCGGCTGATCTTGATCGTCAGCTGGCTTTGGGCTAGATTGTGCTGTTTCGTCCATACTCCTATTGTACCTCGCCTACAAGTGAATGCCATTCTCGGCAAAAATAACTGCCTTGGTATCGGCAATGATCTGCTCAGGGCTGGTAGCCACGACCACCTTCATGCCAAGCTCGCGTGCTTTACTCAGGCATTTCTCTTGGTCGTCGATCAGCAGGATATCTTCGGGCGGTACACCTAATTGCTCCATGGCGTATTCGTAAAACTCATGGTCAGGTTTGGCATAGTGCACCTCGCACGATAGTATGACCGGGTCAAACCCATCGTACATGCCGCGGCGGCGCAGTTCCTTGGCATTCATCGAAAAAATGTTTGAGAAGATAGCTGTCTTGATCTGGTGGCGGCGCATTTCTTTTGCTAGGTCG
>DATCYV010000079.1:0-2645 GCA_036526215.1 Saccharimonadales bacterium (SeqCode) | reverse complement strand
AACGTTACGGTGTAAACCTAGTGCGCTATCACAATCCGGTCCCGGACTGTGGTGCAGTTATGACGGTTAAGCGGTGCAGTGCCTACAGCCCGTGGTATCGCGACTACGTGTATACGCATAGCAAGAGCGAGACATTCCACGCCAGTCCGCTGCGTTACATGTGGCTCTGGCTGTGGGGTATGTGGCATCGGCTCTTTTTTGCGGTCAATGGCCCGTCAAGCAACTATACCAATTACGACCAATTGCCAATGCCGGGCTTGGTTGCTGTTTTACTGGCTGCTTCGCTTGGTACGGTGCTTCTGTGGTGGCGGCGTGTCTTTTGTGGTGATGCTTTGGCGGCGTTTTGCGTGACGGTTGCGGCTGGATACATTATCGTGTTGTGGCTGAACGGCTATGCCGACTATTCCCGCGTTGGCGAGCCTATTGCCATTAACGGTCGCTACCTGCTGCCGGTGCTGCCGCTTATGGCAGTGCCGCTGGGCCGCGGTATTACGTTCTCGTTGCAGCGGCTTAAGATTGAGCGTGGCAAGCCGTTCCTGGCACTAATTGCCTTGCTTCTCCTGCTGCATGGTGGTGGCGTGTTTACGTTTATTTTGCGCAGCGACGACAGCTGGTACTGGCCAAACAAAACAGTACAAAAGGTCAATAATACTGCCCGCAAAGTACTAGCTCCGGTTACTGCCGGCGGCAAATATCGCTAATTATTTATCGAATCGGGCGCGGCGATTTTGCTCAAGCGCATCTTCTATAAGGGTGCGGTTGATTCTAATAAGGTCGGCAATAACGCCCAGCGCGAACGACACAAATGAGCCTGCCAGGATAACCGATCCTAAAATGAGTGACTGCACGTGGCCGCGGCTCTCGGCGTGATGAAAAATAAAGAAGTACACAAACCGTCCGAATGGGAACAGCCCGATCAGCCCCAAAATAATGCCGAGCGTGACAAACACCACTGCCGGCTTGTACATAATGAAGGCGCGTATAATCGTAATGCCCGATTTACGGATGTGCTCCCACGAGTTTTTAAACAGCCGTGATTCACGCGTCTTTGGATTTGTTATGACCGGTACACTTACGATACTCATATTTAGGTTGCCTGCCTGGATGAGCGTCTCCATGGCATAACTAAACCGTGTCACGACGTTCAGCTGGAATGCCGCATCGCGGCTATACGCCCGAAACCCGCTGGGCGCATCCGGCACTTTGGTACCGGCGGCCAGGTTTAAAACGTAAGTGCCAACCCGCTGTAGCAGCTTTTTAATTGGCGAAAAATGCCGGATCGTCTGTACCTGCCGGTCGGCAATCACCATGTCGGCCTTGCCGTCCAAGATCGGCTTGACCAAATCGGCAATGCGTTCCTGCGGATATTGGTTGTCGCCATCTGTGTTTACAATGACATCAGCACCCATTTCGAGTGCTTTAAGGAGCCCATCATGGAATGAGCGCGCCAGTCCCCGCCGCTGCGGGTGAAACACGAAGTGCTTAACGCCATGCTTTTTGGCAACTTCTACCGTTTTGTCGTTTGAGCCGTCGTCGATCACGAGCACCTCTATTGAATCCACCCCTTTAATCTTTTTTGGGATGCTCTTAAGCACGAGGGGCAATGTCTGCTCTTCGTTGAGACATGGAATTTGCACAACGAGTTTCATGGGTCTTTCCTAGTTTATGCTGACTATTATATCATCTCTGTTATGTGGGGTTAGGTTATACACGCAAGGATTGCCGGGCACGTCAATTGGTACAAGGTTCTCGTGTGGCCGCAGGAAGCTGGAGCTTGACAGCAATTGCAGTATGAACATAATAACTCTCGGAGAAAAAGTGATGCAGCTAACGCACCCTCCTAAACCCAAAAAAGACAGTACAGTTTACATCATTAGCCCTTCGGCAGGACTCTTGCCTTTCGTACAAAAAAGGGTTGAACGAGCAACAAAGCACCTTGAAGCATTTGGCTTCAAGGTGAAGATTGCGTCACATGCGGGCCAAAACAATGGCTATGTCTCAGCTCCGGCTACTGAACGAGTGGCGGATATCCATACTGCATTCTCTGATCCAGAGTGTGGCATTATTATGGCCGCCATCGGCGGCGACCATTCTAACCAACTTATTGAATTACTCGATTATGACTTAATCCGCAATAACCCAAAGGTTTTTATTGGCTATTCCGACAACACTGTTCTGCACTATGCCTTGGCGACAAAAGCCAATCTCCAGACTTATTATGGTCCATGCTTCTTAAATCAATTCGGGGAATTTCCTGAAGTATTGCCGTATACGCTCCAGTCCTTTACTGAAAATATCCTTCATCGGGCCTCAACTATCGACGTTAAGCCAAGCGAGAAATATACCGACGAAGTACTTGACTGGTTCACCAATGAAGATAATAAAAGAGCTCGCACTCTAGTAGATAACAGCGGATATAGTTGGTGGCGCGATGGCAAAGCCAGTGGTTGGGCGATGCCGTGCACTATCCCGTCAATCAATCATTTGCTCGGAACTCCTTACATGCCGGATGCCACTGGTGCTATTCTTATGCTTGATATTCCAGAGGGGCATTCTATGCACGAGGGGGCATCTGTGGCCGACTTAGACGCCTGGCTTACCGATCTGCACAATGCGGGGGTTTTGGCTTGCGTACACGGCATCAT
>DATCYV010000078.1:0-3934 GCA_036526215.1 Saccharimonadales bacterium (SeqCode) | reverse complement strand
TAACCACAAGAGCTATGCAATGAACCAGAGAGGCAACCTGCACCAATCCCTATTCCACTGCCAACTGTCCCGAGGGACAGTTTTATTACAGCCTCACCATGAGGTATGCTCCCAATGACCCGTCTCCCCATACCCGGCAGTGATGACAACCAGTGGGGCAGTATCCTCAACGACTACCTGAGCCAGGCGCACAATGCTGATGGGAGTCTGAAAGCAAATAGCGTTGGATCCGGCCAGATACAAGATGGAAGCCTTCCAAAGACCAAACTTGACGCCTCAACCCAAGCTTCACTAGGCAAAGCAGATACATCTGTGCAGTCAGTTGTTGGACAGACTGGCACTGTTACCGGGGCGCAGATTGCGGCGGATAGTTCGCTGCGCGCTGCCTTCGAGCGGCTCTCTACACCTAGTGCGATTTCGCCATTCGCACAAGGCGCAGCGGCTGATTATACGGGGAGAAACGGCACGCCTGGCACGGGTACCGATAACAGAGCAAGCATTCAGCAGGCTCTTAACAATGCGAGTGTAGTTGTTGACAGTAGTTATTATGGCTACCTGTCACGAAAGTCAGTGACCGTAAAACTGCCGCCGGGTCATTATTTGATCTCAGCTCCTTCTAACGGAACTCCCTCGTTGCAAATCCCCGCTGGCGTGACATTTGATTTTAGTGATGCAAGCTTATACTTTGATTATCCGAGCACGGCAACTGCGACTTGGTGTGCTATTAAGGTTGGCCAATACGGGCAGCTGATAGTGGGGAAACTATACAATTCCGGCAGGGTTGCGGCTCCTGATTCGGCAAATGTATATGATGCTATTCGTCTCTGGCAAACCGATAATAATTCGCGCATTATCGGCTATAAAGATTCAGAGATTAGCGGATTTCAGGGTGCAGGAGTACGCGGTGTCGGCGCATGGATATCCTTTGTAAAAGGGATCCGGTTTACGGGGCTTAAATACGGCTACGTTGCTTCCAACTACGGTGACGGGACGTTGGGCGGTTCTCTTTCGAACCCAAGCGGAGGAGGCACCAATAGGGCACACACCGACCTGAGGATTTCTGACTGTCAATTTGTAAATATTAGTAATGGCGGCATCGTCGGTGTCGTTCAGGGCAACGCAGGCAATATTAATGCCGCGGACTATTCAACGAGCGGGCTGACGTTAGATATAGTACACACTGTTTTCGAAAATATCGGCTGGTACGCGATGAACATTGTTAACGCTTTTACGGTCAGTCTTGTTGGGTGTGCTTTTGAAGAAGTTGGCAAAACTGGCGGCGGTATGGTGTACATCGACACGGTGAGGACCTTTGTGCATATTGGCACCCGTATTAATTTGGCCGGTCGTTCTGTCCCGGGTCCAAGCGGGGCTGTTACTCCGTTCCCGGCTAGTTTTCTCGAGGTTGCCAATACCGGTTATGTTGCGACATCTAGTATGTATGTCCACAACACTTATAACGCTGCCATGGTTTTTGCATCGGCAGCTGCCGCCTACTGGAAGACTGAGCCGATTTATTATGATGGCTTTGATTTTGCAGCCGGCGCTATGTATAACTCAAAAGCTCTGAGCATTAACGGAAGCTACGACAAAGGGCTGGTGATGGGCTCGACCCATCTTTGGATAGATACTGGCGGGTATTTGCGCACCAAAACAGGCGCGCCTACGTCCGCAACGGATGGATCGCTTATTTCTTCTGTTGACCGCGCAATTCAGCATAGAACACGGACAGGGACCTATGTGTTCCCTACCGGTGTTTCTGCTGGGACGGTAACACTTGCAAATGGAACGTGCCGATACGGGCCGATCGATATTGCAGATGTCGTTGCATTTACAAGGATTGGTCTTGAAATAACAACAATCGGCAACGCAGGTTCACAGGTAGTATTAGGCATCTACAATGAAGATGGCAATGGTTACCCCACCGGAAGCGCCCTGGCGAGTGGTACGGTTGCTGCGGATGGGTCAACGGGCTGGAAAGAAGCAACCATATCGTGGACGCCACCAAGGCAAGGGCGCTATATTGTGGCCGCCGTGGCCGTAAACGCCGCCACAACAGCGCCGGTTATTAGGTCGCAGTCCGGATTCGCGCCTGGAGTGGTCTGTTTGGCCACACCGCCGACGAACCTAACGGGTTACCAGGATTCGGCAACTGGGCTGGTTGCGCTTCCGGCATCACCATCAGTTAGTAGCAATGTTGGCGGTCCTATGATTGGGCTCAAGGTTGCATAGGACATAAGGGGTGCGACCATCGGCACTCGGATAGAGCAGGCATTGACGGATTTTGTCTCGTTTTTCGTCGTTAACAAAATGCTTATGGTATGCTGAAGATATGCCAAAGACTACTGCAACCAAACAAGCGAAACAAAATAGTAAACCCACTATAGCAGCACCTATACAAGTGCCTCGTCTACGCCTAACTAAACGAACGATCATTATTAGCAGTGTTGCTGCCGTGCTGCTTTTAAGCGGTGGAACGGTATGGGCCGCACAGGGGAGTTTGCCAGGTCAGCCGCTTTACAGTGTTAAGCTGGCCTCCGAACAGGTACGTTTGGCTCTTTCATTTACGAGTGGCATGGAACAGAGTACACGCGCTTCTATCGCGCAGCGCCGTCTTGAAGAGATCAAAAGCCTCTTAAGCGAACCCGAAAAGAACAAGGAACTCGTAAACTCAACTTTGGCCAAGTTCGAGTCAGAGAATAAAAGCTTGGCGAGCACGGTAGCTTCCGGTACGACCGCTGGCAAGATTCTTGAGATAGAAAAACAATACGCAGAAACCAAGGCCGAAATTGACAAAAAGTACGAAACGGCGCAAAAAACCGTTGAACAAAATAGAGAACAGCTTAAAAGGCAATATGAGGATGCGGTAAAGGCCGGCGACACTGCTATGGCACAGTCGTTGCAGACCCAAATTGCGACTACTGAAACACAGCTTAAAGCCCTTGAGACCAATCGTGAAACTGCTAAACAGCAAATAGAAAGCGCGACGACAAGTGTCACGACAAGCGCACCCGATGCTGTGCAAAAGGAAGTAGACCAAAAGCACCAGCAGGAGTTGCAGCAAGAACAGCTCAAGCAGCAGCAAGAGCAGCAACAACACCAGGCCGAGCAGCAACAAGCGCAAGATCAAAACCTGACTCAAAACGGCCAATAAGGGGAAGGTAAATAACCGTGGCCGCCAAACAGAGTGCCGGGCTACTGCTGTACAAGAAGACGCCAGATGGCTATCAAGTGCTTTTGGGCCATCCGGGTGGCCCGTTTTGGGCACGTCGCGACGATGGAGTATGGTCTATCCCCAAGGGCGAGTTTACCGAGGGCGAAGAACCCCTCAAAGCTGCTCGCCGCGAGTTCCGCGAAGAAATGGGCAGCGATGCTCCTGAAGGTCCGGTTATGGAGCTTGACTCGGCCAAGATGTCGAGCGGCAAGGTGGTGTACTCGTGGGCACTTGAGGCAGACCTCGATACAATGACATTTAGAAGTAATTCATTCAAAATGGAGTGGCCGCCCAAATCTGGCCAGGAGCAGGAGTTCCCAGAACTTGACCGAGTTGGCTGGTTCACCATTGCGGCCGCTCGTCAAAAGCTCGTCAAAGGGCAGGTGCCATTGCTCGAAAGGCTGACCGAATTGCTGCATGCGCCAAGCTCTGGCGAGCAGACCAGCCTACTTTAGGCACTTTCACAACTCCTCTACGCATGCTACAATAAAACCATAAGCACGGAGTAAACCAACACCCATGTCCCGCCTCCCCACACCCGGCCAAGACAACGGCACCTGGGGCAGTATCCTCAATGACTACCTCAGCCAAGCCCATACCAGTGATGGGAGCCTCAAGCCTGGCTCAGTTGGTGCCAGCCAGGTGCAAGACGGCAGCCTGCCTAAAACCAAGCTCGATACTACCGCTCAAGCCTCGCTCACCAAGGCTGATGGGTCACTA
>DATCYV010000077.1:0-7797 GCA_036526215.1 Saccharimonadales bacterium (SeqCode) | reverse complement strand
CGCGGCAGCCACGAATTTAGACTAACAGCCGCGGGCAAATTAGCCTACGACGCCGCCAAACAAATTCATGTGCAAACACAAAATCTCAGGACGCAGCTTACTGAACTGCAGAGCCAAAAGGTGGAACTACGTGTGGGCATGATCGACAGTCTGGCCAACTTGCTTTTTGTGCAGAGCGACGAACTGCACAATCTGGAGGCCCACACCCATTTATCGCTAACTATCGACAATAGCGACCGGCTTACTGCATACGTACTGCACGATGAACTTGATATGGCCCTGATCACGAGCACCCCAGAGTTACCAGCCGCACTTTTGCCCATCAATTTGGGACAAGAGCCACTGGTGGTAGTCGCACACCACAGCTTAGCAGCTACGGTAGAGAAGCAAGCCAGCACTGGTACACTTGCGAACTTTTTAAGCTATAACCAAAACTCACATACCTACAGGCTAGTGCTGACTCATTTTGCCCGGTTAGGCGTAAAAGTCGATTACGCATTCTACTCGACCAGCCCCGAAATTATGCTTGAGCTCGTTTTGCACAAACGCGGGGTTGCCGCTTTGCCGTACATGCTCATACAGCCGCAGCTACAAAGCGGCAAACTCGTGCCCATCCACATCAAGGGATCGGAATCATGCTGCATTGCCCGAACCATTGTAAGCGTGCATCGTAGCGGCCGGTCACTGCCAAACGAGGCAGGCATTTTGCTCGCCAAAACCCAAGCCAAGCTCACTGGACTGATGCTTGAAGCGAGTAATTTATAGCAAGTCAGCGCACGCGGTATTCTTGCCGAGAATCTTTTGGGAAGTTCTGCGTATCAAACAGTATAATCGTCTCTGGCTTGATACGGTAAAAACGATGCGGTTTTTCAAGGTTCGCCATAACCTGCTTGACATTAAAAATTTGCTCACGTAGTACTTCATGGCAACTGCAATATCCGTCGGCTTAGTAAGCATCTCGGCCGCAAACCACACGTTGCACACCCACGGCTTGCCATCTGGCACTATTGCAAGTTGCATCATTTTGGCTTCGTTAAGGTATGCTTCAATTATTTTTCGAACGTCGGTTTGACCTGTTGTAGATTTCATCATGCTTGTAAGGATAACTGAAAAAGAGATATCTGGGGCAAATAGGTATATACTGCCGGCATGAAAAAATACAATTATGCGTTTATTGATAGCCAAAATCTCAATCTTGCGATTCGCGATTTAGGATGGCGCCTCGACTTTCGCAAGTTCCGGATATATCTCCATGAAAAATACAACGTCGATAAAGCATACCTATTTGTTGGTTATTTGCCACAAAACGCCGCATTGTACGCGCGCTTACAAGAGGCAGGCTTCATATGTATCTTTAGGCCAACTCTTACATATAAAGATGGTACAACTAAAGGCAACTGCGACGCTGAGCTTGTTCTGCAATCAATGATAGATATCAACGATTACGATAAGGCAATCATCGTGTCAGGCGATGGAGATTTTCAGTGTCTGGCAAAGTATCTGCACGAGCAGGGGAAGCTCGGCATACTACTCATCCCAAATCAGAAGAAATTTTCAGCCCTCCTGAAGTTTGACATTTTTAAGCCATACCATCGCTTTGTAAGTGACCTTCGAAAAAAGCTAGAATATATCCCGACAAAAAAGAAGAACCCCCACAAGGACGAAACCTTGTAGGGGAAATCTTCTATTGGTGATGTGTAAATTTTAGCAAAAAGTTAGTGAAAGCGCAACCAGAGATGCGGTCAGTGTTAGACGCTCGCGTCTAACATAAGCCTGCGGTATACTAGCCCTATGACAAAGAGACCCTACAGCCAGTACCGGCAGATTTATCATCCTGCCAAAAAACGACGTGGCGTGACAAAGTGGCGATTAGCGGCATACATTGCCGGCGGGCTGATAAGTGTTTTTGTGGTAGTAAATGCGGCGCTATGGGTCATGTATCGTAACCGCACCTATCCGGGCACGCGGATTATAAACACTTCGGTCGGCAGTGTTGCATTCGATAAGTTAGCAGCTAGAGTCAATGCCTTGCAGCTCTTGCCAAAAACATTACAGCTCGAATATACAGCTGACGGCCAAAAACAACAGGCCACGGCTAGCCTAGACAATGTAGGCGTCATCGAAAACGCCCAGCGAGCAGCAACCAGCGCCAAAGCCCAGCGTTCATGGCTGCCGGTGCTTAACCTCTTTCGACACCCGCAATTACAGGCACCAATCAGCATTAACAAGGATACACTAAACAGCGCGGCCAATAATCTGGCAGCGACTTTCCATAAGGACCCGGTTGACGCTGCGTTGGCGCTTAATAAAACAACCGTGAGCATTAAGGCGCAAATAAATGGTTGGGATCTCGACCAAGCCAAACTTGGCGGGGCAGTGCTTGACGCACTCGACCGTGGGCGAACAACCGTTACGGTGCCCGTAACCATTACGCCGCCAAAGGTGACATCCAACTCGCTAAAGGCCACGCAGCAGGACTTGCAGCAACAGCTAGAAACAACGATTACCTTTGCCTACGACGGCAAAACCAAGCAAACGACCGCGAGTGATATTGCATCATGGCTGACAGCTACCACTACCGGCTACGAGCTATCTAATGTAGGCGTTGGTAACTATCTGGTAAGTGTTGGTCAATCCTTTGGGATGCATGTTAAAGATATCGACCAAGTCACGGCCGCGACTATCGCTGCCATTAAGGGCCATAAAAGTACAACTATGGCACTCTCACCGCAAATTGCAGCCAAAACGTACCACTATTGCACGAACGTCCGCGGTATTGATGCGGCAAACCTCACCGCGCTAAAGGCAAAGCTTGCTAGCGTATACAACGATGTGCGAGGTTGGAACATTGGCGGGCTGATCAATTATGAGCCGGCAACCACCGGCTGCGATTTTACCGTATGGCTCAGCGCCGCGAGCCAGATGCCTACCTTTGGTGCTATTTGCGACGTTGTCTGGAGCTGCGAAGCAGGGAACAATACCGTCGTTATCAACTATGACCGCTGGATGAACGGCACCGATACCTGGAACGCTGCACACCCTGGCGGTGCAATCGAAGAATACCGGGCTATGGCGATCAATCACGAAACTGGCCACCAACTGGGCTTTGGACACCCCACATGCACCACACCCGGCGGTCCATCACCAGTTATGCAGCAAGAGTCCATCAATTTGCATGGCTGCGTCTTTAACGCCTGGCCGCTGCCAAGCGAGCTAACCATGGCTAAGCAAATGCTGGGGCTGTAAAACTCGGCTTACAAATAACGCTTGCGCAAACAGGCAAAGGCTAGAACTCCAGGCACAAGTGGCAGCCAGTATGATATTAACCGGTAGAGGAGCACGGCTGCCAGTGCAGTAGCAGACTCGTACCCGTAAGCAACCAAGGCTGCGAATAGACCAGCCTCGGCACCGCCCAAACCGCCTGGCGTTGGCGTAGCAGTCTGCGCCGCAATACCAAGCGTGAAGACAATAAAGATGTCTGGCGCTGACGGCACCTGCTGCGCCGTAGCCCATACACTACAAAAAAGCACCGAAACATAGCAGATAGTTAACGCCATCGAGAACATGAGCGCCGAGACAAGCCGACCAGGGCGCCGCCGGTATAGCTCCAGCTGCGCAAGCGCCTGATGTATCGCTTCACGAGCATGCTGCCGAAAACGCCGCGATATAAACAGGTTGAGCATCACTAGAAGTGTCACCCCCAAGACGATCCAGCCCCAGCTTGGCACATGCGGAACATCGACCTGGCGCAGCCCACCAAGACCACTTAAAAATCCAACCAAAACAAGCAACAGTATGTGTCCAACAAACCCCAGCGCATTGTTCGCGCCCGCTACTGCCACCGCCTGCGGAAGCGTATGGCCTGACTTTTGCAGATACCGCACATTAAGCGCCAATCCTCCCAATCCGGCCGGCAGTAAGCGGTTGGCAAAGGCATTCGCAAATTGAATGCCCAAAGTACGTCCAAACGGCAAACGCTTCATAGCCAGCATCATGTACATTGCCGCTGAAAAGACATTGGTCGCAAGCAAAAACAGCACCGCCAATAGCGCCAGACCAAGATGCGCATGGCGCAGCGATGCAAGACTCGGCGATGCGCCATGTAGTCGTGGCACAACCACATATAAAACAAGTAAAAAAAGACCAAGCAAAAATAATCGGGCTTTGGCGCGGTCTGGCAACTCAGGTATGACAGTTTTGCCCATACAATCCAGTATACCCTCTGGTACCGCACAAACATATGCTTTATGATAAGAGGCATGATAACCGCGTTTGCAGACACGCAGCTCAACAATGCACTTGGGCAATCTAAGGGTGTATTCGAGCGCATATCGGATACTTTTTTGAACACCCGTTCGATTGTCGCGTTCATTATTGCCTTTACGGCTGCGTTTGCCATTGGACGCATCATTGCTGCTGTTTTGCGCGCCTTTGCCCGGGCGGTCAGCCGGCGTGCCGACAAGGCCGAAGACCTTAAACAAGTCAACCGTCTGCGGCGCATCGAAACGCTCACCATCCTCATGGTCGCCCTAATTCGTATGGTCTTGGTTGTTATGGCCCTGTACTTTTGGTGGGTCTATGCCCACCCGACGCAGCAACCAACGGCCTTAATAGGCGCCAGTGCTGTTATTGTGCTTATCTTGAGCGCCGCTGTCGGACCCATTCTGCGCGATATTGCGTACGGCGGCGTCATGATGGCCGAACACTGGTTCGGAGTAGGCGACTACGTCAAGGTCGAACCGTTTGGCGACCTGCAAGGGGTAGTAGAGCGTGTTACCCTACGTTCAATCCGTATACGCGGCATCAACGGTGAGGTCATTTGGCTCAATAACCAGAACATTGCCGGCGTGCGGGTCACACCCAAAGGCGTGCGGACTATTGCAATTGATATGTTTGTAAATGACCTGAAGCGCGGGCTCGCCATGGTCGAAGCCACCAACCTGCGTTTGCCAGGCGGCCCACTCATGTTGGTACGTCCCTTGCAGATTATGACCGAGACAGAGGTGGCGAATGGACTCTGGCACATTACAGCTATAGGCGAAACAGCACCGGGACGTGAATGGCTGCTCGAAAAATACGCCATCCAGGTGCTGCAAGAAATGGATGAAAAGCACAAACACAAGGTACTGGCTACCGACCCAATTTCGCGTTTTGCCGATAGCGATGCCGAGCGCCGCTTTGCGCGCACCGTGCAGAATGCCCGCAAGTCTTCGCTGCATAAACGCCGGCTGCCGTTGCCCGAGGCCCTATTAAACGGATCGTTCATAGGCAAGCACGAAAAGCCAGCCAAAACCGCACCAGGCAAACCCTCAAACAGCAGCCAGCGACCAGTTCGCAAAGCGCCGATAAACGATTCGCACACCAAACCTCACTATCGCAAGATTCAATAACTACAACTCTTTAATACCTGGGGCAGTAATCATCTACCATGCAAAAAAGTTAAAATCCTTACAGTTAATCCCCAGCCGTAGGCAGTACGATGATATCACTGTTAACGGTAACAGACAGTAAGGGGGTTACAAAACATGAAAAAGGTAAAGATCCTTTCTCATCCAACACAGATAGCAACCATCCAACTCGAAGACCTTGCGTACGAGACAGGCAGCGACCAGGCGCGCGAAAAGATGAACAAAGTCCAAATTCGCAAGTGGCGCAAACTTCGCCGCGAACTCGCTTAGCCCTTACGTTGGCACTTCGCAAAACTTCGACTATTCAACCAGGCCGCCACCTCGGCCTGGTTTTTAATATGTCTCGCGCCAAAATGCCGTCAAAACTACGGCAAAAAACGCTGCGGTAATACACGGGAACATAGTGTAGTATGTGGGTATGGCAACTAAACATTCACCCACCAAAGCCATGACCGACTTCGACAAAATTAACCAGCGGTTTGACCGGCTTGATAAAATCGAAGCAGAGCAAGCCAAAATACGTGAAGAAGCGGAGAAGATTGGGTTTAGCCTTTCGGCGTAGGCAATTTTTACGACGACGTAACGGTGAAGTTCTTGAAATAAAATTCGGTGTTGTCGCCGCGCACACCAACAGCGCCCGTGTGGTACGCCGGACCAGGCGCAGCATCGACAGCCGAGAGTACCACGGCGCCATCTATCTTGAGTAATATATGCACGGCTCCTTTTGCATCATCGGTGGTCATGATATCGGCATGGTGCCACGCTTTACCTTGGGCAAGGTCGGGGCGTTTTATCTGAGCGACCAAATCATAGTAGCAGCCATCGTTTGCCGGACGGTCACAGTGAGCAATGGCAACAGGCACCTTCTTTTTAATATCTACCGTGCCATCCCAGCGGCTCACCGTTACCGAATACAAGGCATACTGCGACTGGTAGCGCACCCAAATGTGCAAGCCATCATAGCTGTTAACTGGCGCATCATCGCCGCCATGTTGAACAAGCAAGAAATCCAGCGATGTAGTCGTGTTGCCAAACGAAAAGTCTTTGGTATTGAGCCGAAAGATGGCCGAGTTATTAGCCTTGGCCGACTGACACACCGATGACGACTCAACCGTAGGCACACCAGAGTATCCTGCGCCGTTTTTAACCATAAGCGTACCGCTGGTCATATCCCACTTGTTTGAGGCATACGGGCAAGCCTGTTTGCTCCAATAGGAATACTCGTTAGTGACAATCCGGTCAGGACCATCGAGCAAGTCAGAGAAAAGCACGTTTGCGGTGCCGGGAGTAGTAGGCGGTGGAGTGCTCACGGGCTGCGGCGTTTTATTGTCTGCGGTGCCAGGCGAATGAGTAGGGTTTGCTTGCGCGGATTGACTCGGGCTCGGGGCATTTGCCCGCAAGATGCGGTAGCCAGCAAAACTCATTACAACAAATAGCAGAAGCAAAATGCCGGTCAATGGTGCAACAGCTTTTTTGGCTACGTTGGTTACATTAATCATAGGCTGCATTGTACTAAGAGCCTCGAAAAACTAAAACCATTTTTTTATGCGGTCAAGCAACGAGGACGGTCCTACGGTAATCGCACTTTGCAATTGGCTTGGATAACCTTCTTCGATGCGCAGATGGTTCATAGGAACACCATTTGCAGCATCTAACTGGTTGAGCGACATTACCGGTGTGTTTGTCGCCTTGAGATAATTCATGATCTCTGTAAATTGCCCAAGGTCATAACCGCCTTTGTCGGTAGGCGCGCTATGAATGCGGTGGAATGTTAAGAAAAGTGTCTGATGATAAGCATTTGCGTCGTCGATTGCCTTCTTGACTGATGCGGCTGGAGTGTCATCTTGTACGCCAAAAGTCTTAACCACTTTTGGGTTAGCAAACGGATACGCTTCGGGCCCCTTAAGTGTCGTCCGGATAAACTTATAGTATTTACCCGCAATAGCTTCGGTTGTCGTATTGCTTATCCCATGCGGGTCTATATACCAATTCTCGTCGGTTGACAGTCCATTCTTGGCCAGAAAAGCCGCGCCGCCTAGTACGTCTTTTTGATAAGAAGCCATGTCACTAGCATCGAAATACCTGGCCACCGCATCTTGGTGGTCATATGAGTGATTAATGAGCGACCAGCCTTGATCTTTGAGGTTATGAAGATCACCGAGCGATAGGTAGCCGGGCTGTTTGCGATCGGGGTACTTACCAATAACTGCTACGGTAGCCTTAAAACCGAGTTTATTAATCACTCGTGCCGCAGGTTTAATTGAGGCGAAGCCGTCGTCGAATACAATGGCCACCGCGCCGGTTTTTTGTTCTGGATACGTCGATATACCGCTTACCGACAGCGCAGACACCGCACTGCCCAGACCCCGCACTTTAAATTCAATGGCAG
>DATCYV010000076.1:0-2326 GCA_036526215.1 Saccharimonadales bacterium (SeqCode) | reverse complement strand
GTTGCTGCGCTGGGTCAGCATTACCCATATTTCAAGTAATGCTGGTGCTGGTCCTTTTGGGTTTGTGCATAGTATGCATGATGTTGCGTTGGGTAGTGTGTACGCTGTCTTGGGATTGTTCGCCAATTTTGGCGCTAATCCTGCAGCGCAGGTGTCTATTCTGAGGCAGGTGCCGCACGAGGTGCTCAAAGGATTATCGAGTATTGGCGCCCTCGCATTTGCAGTCAATCTGGCGTTGACGCTTGCTGGCTTTTATGTGGTTTTACGCTTTGTGCTGCAAAGCTATAGAAAGCCGGTGCCGCAGGCTCCGGACGTAAAAACACCGGGTATTGCCGACGGTCTGTCACTTATGCTTGTCGCCACGACAATCGTCAGTTTGGTAATGTTTGTTGTCAGCGACCATTATTATCCCGTTGATGCACGGTATTTGCAGATTGCCGTCTTCGCTGTTTTTGTGGTAAGTGTGACCTATCTGCGGCACCGCCAATGGCAGACAAAGCGGTTGATATTAGTTGGCCTGTTGCTGTTCTTAAGTGTGGCCTTTGGGGTAGTGCCTGCCTGGCGCTCCTATCATGCCGAAAAGATTGCAATGGACACAGTAAATACGCGCAATCAAAAAATCACTCCTATTCTTTCTGGTCATCATGCCGATACGCTGGTTGGTGACTACTGGCGGGTGATGCCGGTCAAGCTCAGTACCCATGGCGCGGTGCACGTGCTTCCGCTGTCGGGTTGTACGCAGGCGCAGAGTATTTTGAGCAGCCAAACTTGGCAAGTTGACCTTCGGAAGCAAAAGTTTGCATACTTGCTCACCCTGGATGGCGCAACATTAACGGGATACTCCAAATGTACCTTGCAGCAAATTATCACTGCCTACGGCCGCCCAGACTCAAGCGTGCTGGTGGCCGGTAGCTTGAACAACCCCAAAGAAATGGTTCTATTTTATGATCGGGGTACTGATGCCGCTAAACAGGCTGCCGTCAAGCGGCCTGATTCCAAAACCGAAACAGTGCTTCCTACGCCGCTTAGTAAGCTGTATCCTGCAAGCTGCACCTCGACTACCATTATGAACATTGTTGCGCACCAAGATGACGACCTCTTGTTTATTAATCCTGATACGCTGCACGCCCTTCGGTCGGGTAGTTGTCTACGGACAATCTACGTAACCGCCGGTGACGATGGGAACGGAGAGGCATATTGGCTGAGCCGCGAGAAAGGGGCCGAGGCGGCCTACTCGGCCATGCTTGGCCTGAATAATGTGTGGACGCAACGAACGGTTGAACTACCGACTGGCCAATTTTTGACCATTGCCAATCCGCAGCACAACCAGACGGTATCACTAATATTTATGCGTTTGCCAGATGGTAACGTGAGCGGTAACGGCTTTGCATCGACGCATCATGCTACTATTGCCCGGTTGGCTGCCGAGGGTATTGGTAGCATACGGTCGGTTGACGGCCAATCTACATACAACTTGCGGCAGTTAATTGATGCATTGGCGGCCATTATGGGCGCGTATAGCTCTGCCGAGATCCGAACGCAATCCACTGTTTCGGGCCGGGGAGTTCGTGATCATAGCGACCACAGTACGGTGGGCAACCTGGCTATGGCAGCCTATGAGCTATATAGCGCGCAAAAACCCGGGACTACGCTTAAATACTACCGCGGCTACGCGATACGTGCCGAGCAGCAAAACGTATTTGATGATGACCTTGCAGCCAAGCAAGCCGCGTTTTTAGCGTACGCAAAGTATGATGGGAGTGTTTGCCAGACCGAAGAAGAATGTGCCAGTTCCGACAATAACTACAGTGCCTATTTGCGTCGGGAGTATGAAACCATTCGATGAGATATGCTATGATACTGCTAGAGCTAATCACACGAAACAGGGGCTAGAATTACTGATGAGTAAGGTCGCGCACTATTTACAGGAACACTTAATGGGCGAGGTTATGACCTCTGCTGATGCCCGTCGCTTCTTTGCGACGGATGCCAGCATTTTATCAATTACGCCTGCGCTTGTAGTATACCCGCGCAACGAAAATGACATTCGCAAAACGGCACGCTTTACCTGGCAGCTCGCTGAGCGCGGCCGGGTGATTCCTATGACTGCCCGTGGCGCCGGGACCGACCTTGGTGGTGCGGCCCTTGGAACCGGTATCATGCTAGCTTTTACGGCGCACATGCATAAGCTGCTTGAGTTTGATAGCAAGAGCGGCGTGGTGACTGTTGAGCCAGGCATGAATTACGCCAAGCTGGAGCAGACCTTGCACACACATGACCGCTTTTTGCCGCCGTACCCGGCATCGGTAGAATATTCGACCGTTGG
>DATCYV010000075.1:0-2087 GCA_036526215.1 Saccharimonadales bacterium (SeqCode) | reverse complement strand
GATACACAAGAGTCTGTTTATTTTGGGGCGCCAGCCAGCGATTGGCCGGGCCGAGTTAGAAAGTTTATTCGGTGCCGAGCACCTCGAACCCATCGGCGAACACGCCATCGCCTGCGACATTGCTCCAGATGACATTCCTTTTGAACGCATCGGCAGCGCCATCCGCCTCGCCCGCCCAATCGGCGACTACCCCACCGCCAACTGGCCACAAGTTGCAAAGGCCACTATCAAGTTATTCCCTTCACTGGTCGACACACTGCCGCTCGAGGGCAAGATCAAGATCGGTCTCAGCACTTTCGATATGGACGTCAACGAACGCCACCTGCTACGCACCGGCCTCGAGCTCAAAAAGGCCTGTAAAGCCCTTGGCCGCAGCGTCCGTATTGTGCCCAACACCGAAGCCGCCCTCAACACCGCCCAGGTAATGCACAACCAACTCACCGGCGAACTCGGCATTGAATTACTTTTTATTCGTAACGGCAAAGAGGTATACCTGGCGCAAACGGTCAAAATCCAAGATATCGACGCCTATGCCGAGCGCGACCGTGGCCGCCCTAAGCGCGATGCCTTCGTGGGCATGCTGCCGCCAAAGCTCGCCCAAACCATTGTCAACTTAGGCGTCGGCCAATTGCCGCCTGTTACCGAAGCCGTCGTGCTTGACCCCTTCTGCGGCACCGGCGTAGTTTTGCAAGAAGCACTGCTCATGGGCTACGGCGCATACGGCACCGACCTCGAACCCCGCATGATCGACTATAGTGCGGCCAATTTGAAATGGCTCGTCACCCACTACGCCAAGAAACCGGGAACATTAGATCCCGACGGGTCAGCGAAGCGGGCAAGCGCCACAGGCTGGCCCGCAAGGCCACCTGTAGAGCGCCCTGAGGGAGCTAATGTTCCCGGTTCCGTCACACTAGAGGTAGGCGACGCGACTACACACAGCTGGCAGCATCCGTTCTCAGTTGTGGCGGGCGAAACGTATCTAGGACGGCCGCTCAGCAGTTGGCCAAATCCCGAAAAACTGCAAGAAATTATGGGCACCTGCAATGTAATCGTCCAGAAGTTTTTGAGCAATCTGGCAGAGCAGATTCCAGCTGGCACCCGCCTCTGTTTGGCAATGCCTGCCTGGGCAGCACCGAGCGGCCGCATTTATCACCTGTCAGTGCTTGACCAATTAGAGGTTTTGGGGTACAATCGAGTAAGTTTTTCATGGGCAAAACCGCAAGAGATGGTATATCACCGTCCAGACCAACTGGTCGCGCGCGAGCTCGTAGTAATAACAAGGAAGTAATAAGCATATGTCACACGTTAAAGCCGGTGGTACCGCCAAGAACGTCAAGGATAGCCCAGGTCAACGACTTGGTGTTAAGATCTTTGGTGGTCAAAAGGTCAAGACAGGCCAAATTATCGTCCGTCAGGTTGGCGCCACCAAGCGCGCTGGCAAAGGCGCCAAAGTAAGCCGCAACTACACCATTCATGCCGAGCGTGACGGTGTTGTTAAGTACGCAGTCCGCAAGGTCCGCCGCTTCACTGGCAAAACCGTGCGCCGCACCGAAGTCACTGTCGAATAGTCAGTGTCATCACAAATAAAGAAGACCCTCATGCGAGGGTCTTCTTTATTTGTTAGCGGAACGTGGCACGTATTTGTGTATTAGTAACTAATACGATGTCATCAACAAGCTTTTAACATAAGCAGCTAAAAGTCAACCCCAACGGAGGTGATCTACCTATTCAGTCTGTTCTTCAGCTATACGCCAAGGTGGCTCTTGATGCGCTCGATCACGTCACCAATCACAACTTGAGACTTTACGAGGTACTCATCGACTCCCAGGTCTTCGGCGCGCTGTTTGTCGCTCTCTTGGCTGAGGGCGGTCAACATAACGATCTTGAGGTTAGCCGTTTCGGGAGTGTTGCGCAGGATATCGAGCACGTCAAAACCGCTCACCTTGGGCATCATGACATCAAGAAGCACCAGGTTTGGCTTAAAACTAATAGCTGCAGCCAGGGCGTCTTCGCCATTGGCTACGCGCTGTACATCAAAACCTTCGGCCTGCAAGCGAACTAGATATACACTTGCCAATGCGTCGTCA
>DATCYV010000074.1:0-12671 GCA_036526215.1 Saccharimonadales bacterium (SeqCode) | reverse complement strand
TACCATCGGTCAGCGCCAAGGGCTGGGTGTCGGCGGTGGTTTACCGTATTATGTGGTAGGTAAAGATATGGCTAAAAATGAGGTGTACGTGACCACTGACCTACAGGACGAGCGCTTGTGGAATGGTGAGCTGACGCTAATGTCGCCACACTGGATTAATGGGGCACCTACTACGGATGGCAAGTATCAAGTACGTACCCGTTACCGAGCTGATCTAATACCAGTTACCAGCATCAAGCAACATGGCGATGGCAAGTGGCATTTGGTGCTCCGGGACGAGGTACGGGCGCTAACACCGGGTCAATCAGCGGTTCTGTACGAGGGTGGACGGGTCGTTGGCGGCGGCATTGTTGTTTAACCGGCATTAGCACGTCTCACTCGTCAGATTGAGTACCCCTGGCGCGGATGAGATCTTCTCTGTTATAATCAGTGTTAATATGAATGCACAACAAATCCGTAACGCCTATTTAGAGTTCTTTGAAAGCCGTCAACACAAGGTGATCCCACGGGCATTATTAGTGCCACAAAACGACCCGACCACGCTGTTTACTGGTTCGGGTATGCAGCCCATGATTCCATACCTACTTGGCGAGACCCACCCAGAAGGTGCCCGGATTGCCGATAGCCAGACCTGTTTGCGCGCCCAAGACATCGACGAGATTGGTGACAACCGTCACACCACGTTCTTTGAGATGCTTGGCAACTGGAGCTTGGGCGACTACTTTAAGAGCCAGCAAATTGAATGGATGTTCGAGTTTTTGATTGAGGTCGTAAAGCTCGATCCTACTAAGCTGTATATCACCTGCTTCATTGGTGCGCCCGAATACGGTATTCCCAAAGACACCGAAGCTGCCGAATTGTGGGCTAAGCTGTTCGCCCAAAAGGGCTTAAGCGCCGGTATTGCCGACATTGGCTCCGAAGAGGCGGGCTACCAGCGAGGCATTAAAGATGGTGAACGTATCTTTTACTACGATGGCAGCAAGAACTGGTGGAGCCGCAACGGTGACCCAGAACACACGCCGGTTGGCGACCCTTGCGGCCCTGACTCTGAAATGTTCTACGACTTTGGCACGCCGCACAACCCGCAGTACGGCGAGCAGTGCCACCCTAACTGTGACTGTGGCCGCTTTATGGAGATCGGCAATAACGTGTTTATGGCCTACCGCAAAGAGGCTGAGGGTAAGTTTGTGCTACTCGAAAAACCAAACATTGATCATGGCGCAGGCATGGAGCGCATTGCTGCTGCTGCACTGAACGATCCAGATGTCTTTAAGATTAGTGTCATTTGGCCGATCATCAAGAAGCTCGAGGATCTCTCTGAAAAGACGTATGACAGCAACACCAATGCCATGCGCGTGATTGCCGACCACCTGCGCGCCGCAACTTTTTTGGCCGTTGACGGTGTTAAGCCGAGCAACAAAGAGCAGGGCTATGTCATGCGCCGCTTGGTGCGCCGGGCGATTCGTTTTGCCTTTGACTTGGGTATTGAACAGAACTTTTTGCAAGAGGTTGTGCCGGTGATCGCCGACCTGTATCACAATGACTTTCCAGAGGTGGCCTCGCGCCGCGAAGAGGTGATTGACGTGCTGGTGCGCGAAGAGAAGGTCTTCCGCCAAACCTTGCGCAAGGGTTTACATGAATTTGAGAAGATGTGGATGGACGGTACGCGTGGATTGATTACGGCCACCACAAAACCTGGTGAGATAATTGTAACTGATCCAAATGCTAAGAGGATGTTGTATGGTCGCAATATCTTCGTTTTGTATGATACGTATGGCTTCCCTGTTGAGCTAACCAAAGAAGAAGCATTTAAGCGAGATATTGAGATTGCACCTAACGCAGATGAAGAGTTTGATCAGCTTATGAAGCAGCAGCGCGAACGCAGCCAAACCGCCAGCAAAGGCGTCTTTAAGGGCGGCTTGGGCGGCCAAACCATGCAGCACAAAAAGTACCACACCGCCACGCACCTTATGTACCATGCGCTGCGCGATGTGCTTGGCCCGCATGTAGTCCAGCGCGGCTCTAACATTACCGAGGAGCGCCTGCGCTTTGACTTTAGCCATCCAGAGAAGGTAACACCCGAGCAGCTCAAGCAGGTCGAAGACATCGTGAACGAGCAAATCCAAAACGACCTTAAGGTATCATGGGCCGAATACCCAACCGCCGAAGCGACCGGTCCGCTTGGCGCACTGGGCCAGTTTGGTGACCGCTATGGCGAAACCGTTAAGGTATATAAGATGATCGCCGATGGTGCTGACAAGCCGTTTAGCTTTGAAATTTGTGGTGGCCCGCACGTTGACCACACCATGCAGCTCGCCGAAGATGGCAAGCGCTTCAAGATCGTCAAAGAAGAAGCCAGCTCAGCTGGCGTCCGCCGTATCAAAGCCATACTCGCGTAACATTAAGCGGGAATAATAACTTTCCACCCTCAGGGCGCTCTAGCAGGTGGCCTTTCAGGCCAGCCTGTGGCGCTTGCCCGCTTCGCTGACCCTTCCGGCTGGAAAGTTATTATTCCCCATGTACTTGTCTAACGCTGTAACATGCTATAATTGAAGACGATTATGCTTGATAAGTTTAAAACGTTGGGCCAGTCAGTGGCTACGAAGGTAGCCAACAAGGCAGCCGAAGTTAACGAAAAGGTAGGGCAGCGGGCCAAGGCGTCAGAAGGTGCCCAGTACCTGGTTGCGCTTGATATCGGTACCGAATTTGTCAAGGCGCTGATTGGCAAGGTCAATGGTGACGGTGTCGAAATTGTCGGTGTGGGGCGTGCTCACCAGCAGCTCAGCGACATGCAGGCTGGCGCTATTGCCGACATTGCCAGTGTGGTTGCTAACTGTGATGACGCCCTTAACCAGGCTGAACAGCAAGCTGGCACCAGTGTGCGCACGGCAGTCATTGGTATTGCTGGCGAGCTGGTAAAGGGCACAACAACCACCGTGCGTGTAACTCGCAAGCAGCCCGACAAAGCCCTCGATTTAGCTGAAGTCGAAAAGATCATCAAACTGGTGCAGCAACGTGCCGAGGTCAAGGCCAAAAAACAACTTGCTTGGGAACTGGGCGGCAAAGAAGTTGACGTACGCTTGGTAAACAGTGCACTGGTGGGCATCGAGATTGACGGTTACAAAGTGACCAGCCCGATTGGCTTTCAGGGGCGCGATGTCGTCGTGCAGCTGTACACTGCGTTTGCGCCGCTTATTCACATTGGCGCGCTCGAACAAACCGCGCAGCGGCTCGATCTTGACTTGCTTGCTGTGGCGGCCGAACCATTCGCAGTAGCCCGCTCGGTGATTGGCAATGATGCCAACGCCAGCATGAGTGCCATCCTTATGGATGTTGGTGGTGGCACAACCGACATTGCCGTGATTGACGATGGCGGCGTGCAAGGCACCAAGATGTTTGGTATTGGCGGTCGGGCATACACCCGCTCGATTGAACGTGACCTTAACGTGTCGTTCCCGCAGGCCGAAGAACTCAAAATTGGCCTATCGACCAACAAAGTACCTCAGTCAAAGGTACCCGCTATCGAGGGTTCGCTCAAAAAGACGCTTGATGTGTGGATCAGCGGTGTCGAATTAGCCTTAAGCGAGTTCGACAAACTCGACCATCTGCCTAACCGTCTGTTCTTGTGCGGTGGTGGTTCGAGCCTTGATTTGCTGATGGACAAGCTAGAGAGCAGCAATTGGTATGCCGAGCTGCCGTTTACCAAGCGGCCAGTCGTGCACCATATTCAGCCCGAACAGGTCGTTGGCATGAAAGATATGACGGGTAAAGTGAATGACCACACCTTTATTACGGCCATGGGCTTACTGCGGGTCGGTATGGATACTATGCAGTTTTCGACTGCGCCAGGCGACTCAATCCGTGAGAAAATAGATAAAATGTTACGTGTATAAGATTTGAAATATGAGCATACAAGCAGGCAAAGACACCATTTACATCGACGTTGACGACGAAATCACGACTATTATTGATAAGGTGCGCGATTCGGAGCATCGGATTGTTGCTTTAGTGCTGCCCAAGCGCGCCGCAGTGCTGCAAAGTATCGTGAACATGAAGCTTTTAAAGCGCACGGCTGATCGCGCCAAAAAGCACCTCGTGCTTATTACAAGTGAGGCGGGCCTGATGCCGCTGGCTGGTGCGGTTGGCCTGCACGTTGCCAAAACGCTCCAGTCTAAGCCCGAAATTCCTGATGGCCCGCAAGGCGGCCGTGCCGAAGACGACGAAGATACCGTTGACATGAACGGCAACGCCGACGAAGACGCTCCGCTCGACAAGCACCGTCCAATTGGTGAATATGCCGCTGGTGCGGCTGGTTTGGCGGCCATGGGCGACGCAGACGAAGATGCTATTGAACTTGATAACGCCGATGTCGACAACTTGCCTGACGCGCCCGCCAAGGGCAAAAAGGCCAAGAAGTCCAAGCTCGACAAAAAGCTCAAGGTCCCTGACTTTAACAAGTTCCGTTTGTGGATTATGCTGGGCGGCGTTGGCCTGGTACTCCTCATTTTTGTTTTGTATATGGCGCTGTCGGTTATGCCGCGGGCGTCGGTGGCTATCCGCACCAACAGCAGCGCAATTCAAACGAACCAAGACATTACGCTGGATACAGCTGCAAAGACAGTTAGCACCAGCAGCCTAACAGTGCCTGCCAAGCAGCAGCAAACACAAAAGACTACCACGCAGCAGGTGGCTGCCACTGGCCAGAAGGATAACGGTACCAAGGCTATAGGAACTATCTATTTCTATGATTGTAATATGCAGGACCTGATCTTTGGGAACACCGTAACGCTTCCTGCTGGTACGGCTGTCTCGACCAACAATTTGACGTTTATTACCATGCAGGCAGTGGTAGTTCCGCCAAGTCATTTCAATGGTGACCAGTCCTGTAAAAAAGACGTAAAAAGCAGTTCGGTAGGTATTTATGCCCAAAGTGCTGGCGATAAGTATAACTTGCCCGCATCAAATTATTCGGTTTCAGGGAATAACAACGTTATTGGCGTCGGGTCAGCTACTACTGGTGGTACCAGCCAAATTGTTACGGTTGTATCGCAGGCCGATATCGATGGCGCCAAGCAAAAGCTTGCAGCAGCTGACACAGCGGCTATTAAGAGTGAGCTGCGTCAGGCGCTACAGGGCCAAGGTTTGCTGCCGATTGACGCAACATTTGCAGCTGGTACGCCAGATGTGTCTACCTCGGCAAACGTTGGCGACGAAGCTGCCAACGTGACCGCCACCCAAAAGGCGACCTACACCATGCTCGGTGTCAACCAGAACGACGTTAAACAAATAATCGCATTTGAAGTGAAGCAAAAGATCGATCCAACCAAGCAGAGCATCCTCGATTATGGGCTGGACAGTATGAGCTTTAGGCTCCAGAGCCAACAGGCAGCAACCGCAGTGGTAACATTGACCGACACCGCCGTTGCTGGTACCGACATCAACGTAAACGACATCAAAAAGCAGGTGGCTGGCAAGAAAGCGGCTGAGGCAAAGAGTATTATCGGCACCTATCCTGGTGTGACAAACGT
Organism: Saccharimonadales bacterium (SeqCode); assembly: GCA_036526215.1. Taxonomy (GTDB): domain Bacteria; phylum Patescibacteriota; class Saccharimonadia; order Saccharimonadales; family UBA4665; genus JARIHD01. Next base: position 7,143 of record DATCYV010000074.1, on the reverse strand, counting down.
GACGGTCAACTACAGCCCGTTCTGGGTGACCTCTATCCCCAAGAAAACCAGCAAAATCACCGTTACCATTGAAAAACCAACTGTTAAAAATGCTAAGTAGTTCTGATTCGATCCTGGCGTTTGATGTTGGTGCCAAGCGCATTGGTGTTGCTGTGGCCAATGCCGTGGCGCGTATTGCCCATCCACACAGCACTATCGAGCACACGCCCGATGTTACAGAGCGTATTAAGCGGCTCGTTAAAGACGAGCAGGCAGTCATAGTGGTTGTTGGATTGCCCCGAGGTCTCAGCGGCCAAGAGACAGAGCAAACCCGCACCGTGCAAGCATTCGGCAATGAATTAGGTGTACAATTGGGCTTACCGCTCTTTTGGCAAGACGAAGCGGTAACGTCGGCGCAAGCTGAAGCCGAACTCAAGCAGCGTGGTAAACCATACGCCAAAGGTGATATCGATGCCTTGGCTGCAACCTATATCCTTGAAGATTTCTTACAAGAGCATCCGGAGGTAAAAGCATGAAATACACCAGCCGTACTCCAAAACGCCGTTGGCCACGCCGCATCTTGATTGTAGCTGTGGTGGGTTTAATTGTTATTGTTGGCGGCACCGTTGGGCTTCGCTATGTGTACGACGCCAACCTTAAACCGGTCAGCAGTAGCACTAAAGCTCAGGAGGTGGTTATCCGGCAGGGTGCAACTGATGATGAGATTGGCAAGCTGCTCCAGCAAAAAGGCTTAATCCGTAGCGCTTGGGCGTTTCGATTGTATATAAGCAGCAAAGAAGCCCGTGGTGAACTGCAGGCTGGTACCTACGAAATCGCATCCAACCAAAGCGTGGCCGAAATAGTCTCACTGCTAACGCATGGTAGGATCGTAACTAATTTGGTCACTATTTTACCTGGACAGCGGCTCGATCAAGTGCGTAAGCGGTTCATCCAGGACGGTTTTTCGGAGGCGGCGGTTGATGAAGCGCTTGATCCTAGCAATTACGTGGGTAACGCAGCCTTGGTGGATAAGCCTGCTGCGGCAAACCTTGAGGGTTATTTGTATCCAGATTCATATCAGCGTACAAGCGATACCAGCCCAAAGGAGATTGTTACTGAGGCGCTCGTCCAAATGGACAAACGGTTAACGCCTGACCTTCGTGCCGCGTTTGCCAGGCAGGGACTTAGTGCCTACCAGGCAATTGTACTGGCTTCGGTTGTCGAAAAAGAAGTCTCATCGCAACCTGACCGTGACCAGGTTGCCCAAGTGTTTTTAAAACGTTTGCGCACAAACACGCGGCTGCAGTCGGATGTGACTGCATTTTATGGGGCGATTCTGGCAGGCAAGGCCCCATCGGTAGACTATAACAGCGTTTACAATACCTATATGCACGACGGTTTGCCGCCAACGCCAATTAGTAATGTCTCGATTAGCTCGCTGCATGCGGTGGCGTATCCGGCTAATACTGATTGGCTCTATTTTGTTGCTGGTGATGACGGCACAACGCATTTTGCTAAAACTGTTGCCGAGCATAATGCAAATGTCGCCCAGTACTGTAAAAAATTATGCAGCCAGTAACAGAGGTAGTTTGACTCGTTTGACTTGCAAACGCGGCAGTTTCTCTTATACTTAAGCTTGTTAGAACGGAGTCATTGTATTAGTCACTCACTAACCAAAGCAGAAACCTTACGGGCTCAGCCGGCTAAAGCAGGCGGCCTGTTTCTTCATGCAAAAAACTGGGCGGCTCATCTTATTATGCAGCGGAAAGTGGCTCGCTATGGTCTGCTGGCGGTAAATGTCATTATGCTTGGGGCTATTGTCGCGTTTGTGTTATGGGCATCTCCGTCTTCGACGTCATCGCATAGTGGTATCGCGAATGCCTCAGCAACTGCCGCCAACGACCCGCTCGATCAGCTTTCATCCGCCGACATTGCGGTTAACTTGGCACAAATGACTAACCTGCCCGAAACGACAGCTGTTATTAACCAAGCCGACAGTGTGGGCGCTCAGCTCAGCGTGCCTGTGGCGCAAACGACCGTTATTAGTAAGCCACAGGCCGTTACTACCGATCTAAAAAGTAACAAGGATATCATTGCTTACACCGTAAAACAGGGTGATACGGTTGCTTCGATCGCAGCGCAATTTAACGTGACATCCGATAGTATTAAGTGGTCAAACGGCCTATCGAACGACGCGGTTAACGCTGGTGCCAAGCTGTATATACCACCGGTTAACGGCATTGTGTATGCCGTTAAGGCGGGTGACACTGTAGATAGTCTGGCAACCAAGTATCGTGCAAGCAAGGACCAAGTTGTGGCGTACAACGACGCCGAGATTAACGGTATTTGGCCTGGCGAACTGGTGATTATTCCAAACGGGCAACAACCCGCACCGGTTGTGGCGTACAGCTACTACGGCCTTGGCTCGTTTGCGGCTACTTACGCGGCAAGTGGCGGATACAACGGGTACGATTACGGTTTTTGTACGTGGTACGTAGCAAACAAGCGGTCACAAATTGGCAATCCAGTACCCTCTAACCTTGGGAACGCCTCAACCTGGGATAGTCGCGCTATGGCCGCTGGTTTGCCTGTAGACCATCACCCATCGTATGGTGCGGCGGTCGTTACCGCACACCTAGGCGCTGGACACGTAGCCTTTGTTGAGCAGGTGAATGATGATGGAAGCGTGTGGGTGTCCGAAATGAATTCGCATGGTCAGGTGAGTATCACCAACCCAGCGCCGGCAGGCGGCTGGGGTAGGGTTGATTTTAAGCTGTGGTCGGCAGATGCGGCAGCTGGTTTTTGGTACATCCACTAGAAACGGATTAGGATACTAGCCAAAGATCGTGTATTATTACATAAGATATGTTTGTTGATAAAGCACAAGTGACAATCAAGGCAGGTAATGGCGGTGACGGCATTATCAGTTTTCGTCATGAAAAATATATTGACAAAGGCGGTCCTGACGGCGGCGATGGTGGCCGCGGTGGCAATGTAGTCTTTGTGGCCAGTCGTAACGAAAACACCCTCGCTGACTTTCGTTTCCAAAAGGAGATCAAGGCTGAATCTGGAGCGCCTGGCGGAAAGCGGCGCAAACATGGCAAGAGCGGCCAGGATCTGATCGTACACGTGCCAGTGGGTACGGCCGTGGTTGATGCCCATGGCAATATTCTGGCCGACCTTACTCAAGATGGCCAAGAGGCGGTTGTTGCCAAGGGCGGTGACGGTGGTTTCGGTAATGCGCACTTTATTTCGTCGCGCCGTCAGGCACCGCGGATTGCCGAAAAAGGTGAGCAGGGCGAGCTGGTTGAGGGCACGCTCGAACTCAAAATGATCGCTGATGTGGGCCTAGTTGGCATGCCAAATGCCGGTAAGTCAACGCTTTTAAGTATCCTGAGCAACGCCCGCCCCGAGATCGCCAACTACCCGTTTACGACCATAACGCCAAATCTGGGCGTAGTAGATATCGATGGCGAAGCCAGCATATTGTTTGCTGATATTCCTGGCCTGATTGAGGGTGCTGCCGAAGGCAAAGGCTTAGGCGACGAGTTTTTGCGACACGTTGAACGCACCGCCGTGCTTGTGCATCTTATTGATGCCTACCAAGAGGATGTTGCTGATGCGTACCGGACTATTCAGGGTGAACTGGCTGCATACAAGATAAACCTGGCGGAACGGCCACAGATTGTGGTGCTTACCAAAATCGATGGTTTAGACGAGGATATTATTAATGATCAGGTTGCTAAGCTGGCTAAACTTGTGCCAAAAGGTACGCCGGTTGTGGCAATCTCTGCACAGTCAAAGCAAGGTGTGCCAGAGTTTTTGCGCAAGGTCCGCACGGTAGTCGAGGCCGAGCGCGCCAAGCAAGTCGAAGCTGCCGAGGCGGCTGCCAAAGAAGAGCACCAAGGCATACCTGTGCTTACGCTCGAATCAGATGCTGATGCTTGGACGGTCACCAAAGAAGACGATGATTTGTACGTGGTGCGCGGTGCCAAAATCGAGCGATTTGCTGCGCGTACGCACTTCAACAGTGAAGAAGGTGTGCTGCGTCTGCGTGACATCATGCAAAAGACCGGCATTATGCACGAGCTCGTCCGGCAGGGCATAAACCCCGGCGATACCATCCAAATCGGCACCGCCGGCCACTTCACGTATTAGTACTCCCTTAGGCCCAGCCCATAGCACCCGTAAGGGGACGCAAACCTCCAAAGGCACATGGTATCGGTTTGCTCGCGCACTATAGGCGAGCCCCTTCCAAGTGCTACGGGCTGGGCTACGTGCACTGGCTAAAAGAGAGTTGGCTAGTGCCAGAGTGAACCGATACTTAAGCTCTCCTTTGGAGGTGAACGCTCTCTTTTAGCCAGTGCACGTAGGCTATACGTACGCGGAATCTGTGCTAGACTGGGTTGGTAATGGCAGCGAGCTTCTTCTTTTATGATCTTGAAACGAGCGGTTTTAGTCCGCGCGATGCCCGCATTATGCAGTTCGCTGGCCAGCGTACCGACATGGCGCTGAACCCAATTGGTGACCCATACGACATATTAGTCAAGATGACCGACGATATTCTGCCCGACCCCGACGCTATTTTGGTGACTGGCATCACACCGCAACAAACCATCCAAGACGGTGTTACCGAGGCTGAATTTTTGCGCATCTTTGCCGAAGAAATCGCTGTACGTGACACTATTTTTGTTGGCTACAATACCGTGCGTTTCGACGACGAGTTTGTCCGCGCGCTGCACTACCGCAACTTCTACGACCCTTATGAGTGGTTTTGGCAAGAGAACCGCTCGCGCTGGGATATCCTCGATGTTGTCCGCATGACCCGTGCGCTGCGGCCAGAGGGTATTGAGTGGCCGTTTGACCTCAAAGGCCGCCCGACGAACCGGCTCGAACTCCTAACTGCCCTAAACAAGCTGGAGCACGAACACGCCCACGACGCCCTAAGCGACGTTGCTGCCACGATTGCTATAGCCCGTTTGATCCGCAACAAGCAAGAAAAGCTCTTTGAGTTTTTGCTCACGATGCGCGATAAGCGCAGGGTGGCAGAATTCGTGAACGGCAAACAGCCCTTTGTATACACCAGCGGCAAATACCCCGGCGAGTTCGAAAAAACCACCATTGCTTACACGGTTTGTGATCGTCCGGGGCGCAACGGCGGCGCGGCCTTTGTATATGATTTGCGCCACGATCCTGCGCAGTACAAAGACAAAACACCAGAGCAGCTGGTTGATCTGTGGCGCTGGAAGAAAGACCCCGAAGAACCGCGCCTGCCCGTCAAGACCCTCACGTACAACCGCTGCCCGGCCGTGGCGCCGCTAGGAGTGCTTGATGATGCCAGCCAAGCCCGGCTCAAGCTTGATATGGCGCAAATAAAGCGGCATCTTGCGACGCTACGCGGTATGCACGACCTTGAAGACCGGCTTTGCAAAGCGTGGGAGATTATGGAAAGCGGCCGTGAGCAAGCTACTCTAATAAGCACCGACCAAGATGTTGACGGCAGCATGTACGATGGCTTTTTTGACAACCAAGACAAATCAAAAATGAGCGTGGTGCGAGCCGCTGCTCCCGAGGAACTCACGAGCCTTGGGCTGCAGTTTAAAGATAAACGGCTCAGTGCACTCTTGTCACTGTATAAAGCTCGCAATTATCCTAGGCTACTGAGCTCCGAAGAGCGGGAAACTTGGGAGAACTACCGCAAAACGCGTCTCATGGGCGGCGGCCAGCACAGCCGTATGGCGAAGTTCTTTGCGCGTCTGCAAGAGATCGCCGCGACTAATAACCTGACCGGCCACCAAACCTACTTGCTTGAGGAACTTCGCTTGTACGGTGAGAGCATTATGCCGGAATTTGACGGCGAGTAAGCAGCAAAAAGGCGACGGTAATAATCCAGTCGCGAAAGATGTGCATGCGGTGCATAGCCCATGCCAGCATGGCAAATAACGCGATGCTCACCGCGATAATCCATAGCAAAAAGGTAATTTGTACGTGGGTGCCCGGAATTAAACCGAGCACGATCAGTTCTGACATGCTCGTCCCCTCAATTTCTTATTGTTAACACAAAACTTACTAGTAGTTTTGCATACTAGTGGCGAGCGCGTCAAATATATTTTTATACTGCTAATGCTTAGTGCGCACGGCGGAACTTTTTGTATGCCCGCTGTGCATAGTGGATGAGCTTTTTGAGCTGTAAAACGAGCCAGTCACGCACCTTTTCGGCCACCGCGAATTCAGTCGCCAGCACGGCAAAACCTAAGAAAATTGCCGCCCAACCAGGACCAGGTAATACGAGCATAGCAATGCCAGCCACGACGATCGCCGAGCCGACCATAAAGACTAAGGGTTTGCGAACCGAGCGCGGAATACGCTTCCAAAAATGTTTCAGTGAATCCATACAGCAATTATACAGGGTAGGTGCTAGAAAAATTCTTCGTTTTTCACTATAATAGATCAGTTCATGGCAGAGAAAATCATTGTCAAGGGAGCACGCGAGCACAACCTCAAGAATATTGACGTTGAATTGCCTCGCAACAAGCTTGTTGTGATCACCGGCCTCTCGGGATCAGGCAAGTCTAGCTTAGCTTTTGACACGATTTATGCCGAAGGCCAGCGCCGCTACGTCGAGAGTCTTAGCAGCTACGCCCGTCAGTTCTTGGGCCTGATGGAAAAGCCCGATGTTGACCAAATTGACGGCCTCTCGCCAGCTATCTCTATCGACCAAAAATCCACCAGCCGCAACCCGCGCAGTACAGTTGCAACTGTCACCGAAATCTACGACTACCTTCGCTTACTGTTTGCGCGCATTGGTATTCCGCACTGTCCCATCTGCGGCAAGCCAGTGACCCGCCAAACAACGACTAACATAGTTGACCAAATAACTGGGCTGGGGCAGGGCGCTCGACTGATGATTCTCGCGCCGGTAGTTACCGACAAAAAAGGTGCTTTTGAGCACGTTCCCGAGCAGTACATGCGTGCCGGTTTTGCTCGCGCCCGCGTCGACGGGGTGGTGTACGCGCTCGATGAATTCCCCGAGCTCGACAAAAACTACAAGCACACTATCGAGGTCGTCATCGATCGTCTGGTAAACGACGAAGAGAGCCGTAGTCGCCTAGCGCAATCTGTTGAACGAGCGCTCGAAGCTGCCGAGGGCAAAGTCCGCGTGGT
>DATCYV010000073.1:0-11085 GCA_036526215.1 Saccharimonadales bacterium (SeqCode) | reverse complement strand
CGTAGCCAGCCCCCGGGTTCAATAAACTTATGCGGATAGTTTTACGGCCACGCCCCGCGAATACTTTGTGTGTCCGGGTGATTATCGTTTAAAACGACTGAAGATATTGTCGATTACTTTTAGTGCTCGAGTGCTTCCATGGCCCAAGGACGAAGCTTGCGCCTCTGGCACGAGCAACATATCAAGAATCATCAAACCAACTGCAGTGGCATAGGTTGGGTCGGCTACCGTATCGATCAAGCCTGATACAGCTTGCAATTTGCCCACTCTGGCCGCTAGCTGTAACTTCTCTTTGGCGAATTCGGCAATGCCAGGAAGCTTAGCGGTGCCGCCTACCAACACCACACCGCCGGGCAATTTATATGCCCGATGAATGCGTACGAGTTCTTTTTGGACATAATCAAATAGTTCGTCGACACGAGCTTCAGTAATCATGGTAATATCTTCACCCTTAAAGATGTGATCTTTATCACCAACCTTAATACGAATGTCACGCTTCGAGGGCTGACCACCGAGTGAGGCAAACTTGATCTTGACAGCCTCGGCAACATCCAGATCAGTTCTGAGGCCAATTGCCAAATCATTCGTTATGTGCATACCGCCAATTGGCAAAACTGCCACATGCTGAACTTCACCATCTTCCAAAACGACAATGTTTGTTGTGCCTGCTCCAATATCGAGCAGCACCGTACCGGCCTCTTTTTGCTGACGCTCCAATACCGCCTCGGCGGCTGCCAAGCTCGAAAGCGTATGATTGTGCGGCGTCATCTGTGCCTTTTCGAGTGCCATATCAAGGTTGCGCAAGTTTGGGGTTGCAGCAGTAACAATGTGCGTGTCCACCTCCAGGCGTACACCGTGCATGCCGACCGGGTCCTTTATGTTTTCTTGCCCATCTAGCCGGTAATTTTTGGCGAATACCTGGATAATCTCGCGGTTCGACGGTAACTGCACGATAGTCGCTGCTTCTTCAGCACGCATACGGTCTTCTGGGCTAATCTCGCGATTGGCTGCACTAATCGCAATCACACCCTTCGAGTTCATACCGCTCACATGCGACCCGTTGATATTCACGGTCGCACCCTGAATACGCATACCTGATACGCGCTCAGCTTCCGTAAGGGCATGCACAATAGCCTCGGCGGCATCCTCAACATGCACTACAATCCCCCGGCGCATCCCCAGGTTACGAGCGCTGCCATGCCCAACGATGGAGATCTTTCCATGGCTTTGATCGAGCATACCAACAACACAGCGAACCGCTGAAGTTCCTATATCAAGACCAACAAAAGGCGTTGTAGATGAGGAGCCGTGCATATGCAGGCAGTATAGCGCTTATCCTTGCACTCGGGCAAGTTTTTATAAGGTCGTTAGTATCTCGCAGCCTGTTGGCGTAACTAGTACGGTATGCTCAAATTGCGCGGCCCAGCTGCCGTCCTGCGTCAGGAGCGTCCAGCCGTCGCGAGCCTGGTAAATCGCTGGGTTACCGAGCGTTGTAATTGGTTCAATTGCAATCGTCATGCCGGTTTTAAGCACCGGTCCCTTGCCTGCATGCCCGTAGTTCGGAATTTCGGGGTCTTCGTGCAGCTCATGGCCCACGCCATGCCCCACCAGCTCCTTAACGATACCGAGCTTATACTTACGCAGGGTTCGCTCAATAGTAGCCGAAATATCGCCAATCCGCGCGCCGGCCTTCACCGCGCGCAAGCCATCATACAAAGCCCGCTCAGTGCCAGTGAGCAGTCGCTTCGTATCGGGCGTAAGCTTATCACCAATACAAACCGTGATACCTGAATCAGTAATCATACCTTTGTACGTTACGCCAAAATCAAAATTGACAACGTCACCATCCTGGAATGGGATTTCGTTTGGAATACTATGCTGCACCTGGTTGTTCACCGATATACAGATAATATCCGGGTAACCATAGTAACCCAAAAAGGCCGGTTCGCCGCCAAGGCTAGCCAACTCTTTTTTGGCGATCGCCGACATGTCTTTAGGAGTCATGCCAGCTTTAGCTTCTTTGCGCATGACATCCAAGACTGTTGCGAGCATGCGCCCGCTTTCGCGCATCGCTGCGATTTCTACATCAGTCTTTGGTGCCATTACGAGCATCTCCTAGTCGATACACTTCAAGATAGCGTCGTGTACATCGCGCGGCGTTTGTGCGGCGTCGATGTTGTAGACGTGAACGCCTTCTTGCTTAAAGTGATCGAGAATCGGTTGAGTAACAGTGCGATATTCATTGAAACGCTTAGCGATCGCATCCTCTGTGTCGTCCTGACGACCGCGAGACATAAGGCGCTCACGTACAACGTCTTCCGAGGCGTCCAAGTTCACAACAGCTGTTAGCTTAAGCCGGCCTGAGTGGACTTGCTCGAGCAACCAATTAACCTGCGTAATGGTACGCGGAAAACCATCGAGCACAAACTCTTGGTCGGAAGCAATTAGGTTCAAGACAGTATCAAGAATCTTGATCACCTCTTCGTCACTCAAAAGCTTGCCCTCAAGCATCTCTTGACGACGCTTACCAGTCACCAAAACACGCAAGATCTCACCTGTAGAGATCCATGCATAGCCATGCTCGTCGGCAAACATTTTGCCTTGCATACTTTTGCCGGAACCAGCAACACCGGTCAGAATAATCATTACTGTAGTTTCTCCTTTACTAATCGAGCAATACGTGCGCCATCAGCTTGACCGGCAACCTCTGCCTTAACTTTACCGATTACTTGACCCATGGCCTGAGGGCCACTAACGCCAACTTCGGCAATAGCTTTTTCCACAATAGCAGTCAGCTCTTCATTGGTTAGCTGCTTTGGAAGGTACTCTTCGATGACAGCCTTTTCATGTAGTTCGGCCACTGCACGATCAGCCTCACCCGCCTTTTGGTACAAATCGGCGCTTTCTTGGCGCTTCTTTGCCTCTTTGGCGAAGAGAGCAATAATCACCTCGTCGTCCAGACCCTCTTCGCGATTGCCCTTTTCGACTTCGGCATACAAAATAACACTTTTCAGACCACGAATAATCGTAGCCCGCTCACGGTCTCCACCCAGCAAGGCTTGTTTCAGGTCTTGCTCTAATCGCTGCTTCAGCATCTCTGTTATCGCTGGCCGAGTTTAATCTTCTTGAGCTTCAGGCTCTTGCGCTGGCCACGAACAATAGCCTTAAGACGACGTTCGCGCTTGCTGATTGGTTTCTCAAAGTATTGAGCGCCCTTAACAGCGGCAATAGTACCGGCTTGCTGAACCTTGCGGTTAAAGCGGCGAAGCAGGTTTTCTGGTGATTCTTTTGAGTCTTTACGTGTAACTTGTATCATTTCGTTTCTATTCTATCGTAACAGAGGCGATTCTGCAACTGTTTCTTGGGATTACATCATTTGCTTTTTCTGTTGGGTAGCTCGTTGGCTCTTGAGTACGATGCTCTGCAGTTCTTTAAAAATCGGGAATTGCTTGTTGGTGTGGTAAATTTTGGTATTGCCTTGCTTCTCGGATATCAAAAAGCCGACCTTTTCTAGGCGCTTCAGCTCGCGCTGAATATTTCCGGCATCTTCTTTAATGAGCTTAGCCAAACCCCGAACGTGTGTCTTAAAGTCGGGATATTTGGCATAGATCACTATAATCTTGCGCCGTACTCGTGAAGTGATAAATACATCTAACATAAGCGTTTATTGTTATTCAAACAACGTGAACAAAGTATAGCGGCTACGGGCAGCGTTTTCAACCCTCAAGTTATGTCCTAGCCGCAGAAACGCCTTATAATACAAACTATGAACTATCTGGAGATTCTCGTTGCTGGCGCCACATACCATGGCGATGAGGCGTTGACATACTGCTGCGAACAACAATTGCCCCTGGGGGCAATTGTTGTTGTACCCTTGCGTAACCGACACACATTAGGTGTTGTCGTCAGACATGTCGCCAAGCCCGACTTTGCTGTTAAGGCTATTTTTAGCACCGCCAGTATGCCCTCACTGCCCAAACCCCTCCTTGACTTAATGTCCTGGATAAAAACCTACTATCCTAGCCCCTACGGCGTTATAACACAACAATTTCTACCAAAAGCTTTGCCAAAAAAACCCGTAGAACCGCATCCCGCATCAGACACGCCGCCTATTACCCTCCCAGCTCTCACGAGCGACCAGCAGCGTGCGGTTGCTAGTATTACAGCACCAGGCACCCACCTGCTCCACGGCGAAACCGGCACTGGCAAAACCCGGGTATATATTGAGCTTGCGCAGCGAAGCATCAACAGCGGCAAATCGGCGATTATACTTACGCCCGAGATCGGCCTTACCTCACAGCTAGCAAATGACTTTCGGCAAACCTTTGGCGATCGGGTCGTGGTTATACATTCGCAACTTACCGAGGTGACGCGCCAGCGGATCTGGACCAGTATCCTCAAGCAGCCAAAGCCCCTCATTATTATCGGACCTCGTTCGGCACTCTTTAGTCCGTTGACCAACATAGGCTTTATTGCCGTCGACGAAGCGCACGAAACTGCCTATAAGCAAGACCAGGCGCCCTATTACCATACATCGCGCGTTGCAAGCAAGCTTGCCGAACTCCATGCCGCTCCTCTTGTTCTAGGTTCTGCCACCCCGCTTATCACAGACTACTATATGGCCGAGGCAAAGGACCGGCCTATCATTCGGATGCAACAAACCGCCCGGCAAGACGTAAGCAATGAATCAGTTATTAGTGTGGTTGACCTGCGTGACCGAAGTAAATTTACAAAAAAGTCATACCTGTCCGACGAGCTTATCCAGGCAATTGCCCATACTCTCCAGCAACAAGAACAAACACTTTTGTTTTTAAACCGGCGCGGCACAGCGCGCGTTATCTTTTGTGAACAATGCGGTTGGCAAGCCACATGCCCGCACTGCGACCTTCCGCTTGTTTATCATGGCGATACACACCATACGAGATGCCACTCTTGCGAGTTTAAGGCGGCCCCACCTACCAGCTGCCCAACTTGTCACAACACAGCCGTCGTCTTTAAGAGCATAGGAACCAAGGCCATAGTCGACGAGGCTATGCGTCTTTTCCCCGACGCCAAGATTATGCGTTTCGATACCGACAATAAAAAAACTGAGCGTATAGAACAGCACTACGATGCAGTTAGAGAAGGTAACGTTGACATTCTTATTGGCACGCAAACACTTGCCAAAGGACTCGACCTACCCAAGCTCGGTCTCGTAGGCGTTATCATTGCCGATACCAGCCTTTACTTTCCCGACTTCAGTGCCGAGGAACGCACCTTCCAGCTCTTGAGCCAAGTCTTGGGCCGGGTTGGCCGCGGCCATCGCACTGGCCGAGCAATCGTTCAGACCTACGCCCCGGATAGTCTGCTCCTTAAAGCAATACTAAATAAAGACTGGCAGGCCTTTTACCAAAAGGAACTCGCCGAACGTCAAACCTTCTTGTTCCCGCCCTTTTGTTACCTGCTTAAGTTGACCTGCCGGCGGGCAAGCCAAAAAAGTACTCAACTTGCTGCTAACGCTTTTGCCAATGAGCTCATAGGTAGTGATTTGCGCATTCGAGTCGAAGGCCCTGCCCCCGCCTTTCATGAACGTGTACAAAATAAATATCAGTGGCAACTCATCATTAAGGCCAAGGATCGCAGAGAGCTCATTAAGGTCGTTGGCATGCTGCCCAGCGGCTGGTCGTACGATATAGACCCCATGAACTTGTTGTAATAAACATTGTCCTATCACCTCAAAATAAGCTATACTCTCTGTTAATGGATAAAAGCGACATCATTTCCCTGCCCAACAAACATTTACGTGAACGATCAAAAAAGATTGGCATAGTAACCGACGAAGTCAAAGAGCTCATTGAAGGCATGAAGGCCGCCACCCTTGACTGGGAGACTAGCCGGGAGCACGAAGTTGGTGTCGCTCTCGCAGCCGTCCAGGTCGACCGACTAGTGAGAATTGTCGTAGTCCGTAATGATTTTGACAACAAAAATGACAAAACGTTCACCGTTTTGATCAACCCTGAAATCACCAAATACGAAGGCAAGATTGAACAAGATTTTGAGGGTTGCCTGAGTGTGCCAGACATTTACGGTAAAGTGCCCCGATACACTAAAGTTCGCGTTCGGGCCCAAGACGCAGCTGGCAGGTTCTTCCGTATAACCGCCGAGGGGTTCTTGGCACGCGTGCTGCAGCACGAGATTGACCACACGAACGGTATTGTCTTTATCGACCGCATCCAGGAAGACCCAGCCGCCTTCTTTCGCTTGCGCGCTGATGGCCACTTAGAAAAGCTCAATTATGAAAAAGACGTCCGAAACAATAGTATTCTTTGGTAGCGGTCCAGTTGCCGCCGAAAGTCTGCGCTTACTCGGCCAAAGCTTCACGGTCGAAGCGGTAGTTACCAAGCCGCGGCCCCCGCACCATAAAGGCCCTGTACCAGTACTTGATGCCGCGGAGACGCTTAAATTGCCCGTGCATACCGTCACCGACAAACGCACGCTCAAAGATCTTTTTGCGACTCGCCCGTTTCAGAGCAAAGTAGCAGTGCTCATCGACTTTGGTATCATCGTACCCCAAGTCATAATCGATGCGTTCCCTCTAGGCATCGTAAACAGTCACTTTTCGCTCCTGCCGGAATGGCGAGGCGCCGATCCAATTACCTTTTCAGTACTGAGTGGCCAAAAAACCACCGGCGTTAGCCTTATGCTCCTAGTACCCGCTATGGACGAAGGCCCCATCATCGCTCAAGGAACGTACGAAATCACTTCAGAAACAACTACCCCTAGCCTGACGGATGATCTTGTCGATCTAAGCTACCGGCTACTCGAAGAAGTATTGCCCGAGTACATTGCCGGCAATGTACCAGCCTTGCCCCAAGACACATCAAAACTCCCCACCTATTCTCGCAAACTCACCAAAGACGACAGTATCATTGATTGGGAAAAGCCTGCACGACAAATTGAACGTGAAGTTCGTGCCTTTGCAGGTTGGCCAAAATCACGCTGCACGATTGGCTCGCTTGAACTCGTAGTAACTGCCTCACGCATCGTGAAAGCCAACGGTATACCTGGCAAACCTTTTGTTCACGACAAAAAGCCTGCCATATACTGCGGGAGTGATGCACTTATTCTTGACAGACTTAAACCTGCCGGCAAAAAAGAGATGACCGGCGAGGCATTCCTCGCTGGCTATGCACGCATATTCTTAGCAGGTTAGACTGCTAAATCGTTATCATCCGGAGCAAATGGAGCCTGTGGTTGCTGAGGGTGAGGCCGGTCGTAACCTTGGTCGCCCTGAGGCGAGTATGCAGCTGGCTGCTGATAGCCACCATTTTGGGGCTGCCCATATCCAGAATATGCCTGCTGCGTGGTAAATGGCTGCTGCCCTGGTTGACCAGCTACAGCGGCTGGATCGGCCATGTTTTGCTGCGGAGCGGCGGCCGGTTGTTGTTGGCTGCTGGCGACAATTTGCGGCGCAACTTGCTTAACCTCAAGTTTTAGTTTTTCAAATTCAGCTGCAACGACTTCTTTATAATTCGGGAAGTTCGTTTCAAGCCACTGCATAGCACCAGCTTCATCGTTGCGGTTGATAAACTCTTCGAATTCATTCAGCTGAGCGTCACTCATCTGTTTAGCCAGCTCCATGCCAACGCGCATTTCAAGCGTCTCATAGATATGGGCCAGCATCTTTTTCTTATCGTCAGGAGGTAGTGCTCCGAGCCCAATTTCCTGTAATAGATTGTCGTCTAGCTTTATCATATTGATCTCATTGTAACACGTTTACGTTTCTAGGGAGTAAGTCGCAAAAGTATCTTACAGCGTACGTGTGATGGTCTCGCGGGTGAATGCTTCAATGCGGTCACCCTCTTGCAGCTCAAGTCGATTATCACTTTTAAGGCTAATGCCACACATTTCTCCCTCTTGAACTTCTTTGGCATCTTGTGGCCCGCGTTTTAGGTTAGTGATTTCTACCTCGGCAATCCGCTCATCACCGCGATATACCCGAGCTAACGCTGGCGTCAAGAGATGACCCTTCGTTACCTCACCGCCACAAATAACTTCGGTTTTGGTTGTCTTAAAAATACCGCGCACCAACAAGCGACCCAAGCTGTTTTCAACAACTTCTGGCGGTAACAACTTTACAAGTTCAGACTTAACGTCATCGATGAGTTCGTATATAACATTATAAACACGAATTGAAATCTTATCCCGGCTGGCAAGTCGTTTGATGGTTTGCGGAATCGAAACATTAAAGCCGTAGATAATTGAATTGCCGGTCGAGGCAATATGCAGGTCGTTTTCGGTAATTGAGCCAACACCCGAGCCAACAATGTGCACGGCTACTTCTTCGGTATCAAGTGCTTTGAGACTGTCAACAACTGACGTCAACGAACCCTGTACATCAGCCCGGATAATTACGTTTAATTCATTAACTTGGTTATTGCGGTTGATCATGCGAATTAATTCGCTGCTGCTCATATCACCACGACTAGCCGCGCCATGCTTTTGAGTAGCCGCTTTTTCGGCGACCAGGCGTGCAGTTTTCTCATCTTTTACCACGGAGAACTCGTCACCAAACTCGGGCAACGCCTTAAAACCAGCAATTTCTACGGGGGTTGAAGGACCAGCGCTCTTAATGGTTGAACCATCGCTTGCATTCAGGGTGCGTATCTTCGCATATGTTGTACCGGCTACAATAAAGTCGCCTGTCTTTAGGGTGCCCTCCTCGATAAGCGCATTGGCGATAGGGCCACGTCCATGTTCAAGGTGCGACTCAATAACCAAGCCCGAGGCAACGCCTTCGGCCTCAGCACGAAAATCTTCGACATCCGAAACCAGAAGGATCATGTCGAGCAAGTTATCAATACCCTGCTTCGTCTTGGCCGATACTTCTACGATGACCGTATCACCGCCCCATTCTTCTGGGAGCAGGTTATTTTCTGCCAGTTGCTGCTTAACGCGATTTGCATCAGCACCTTCTTTATCAATCTTGTTAAGCGCAACAATCATTTTGGCATCAGCCTTGCGTGCAAAACGAATAGCCTCAAGGGTTTGAGGCTTAATGCCGTCATCTGCTGCGATAACAATGACGGCAATATCTGTTAGATGTGCACCGTGCTCACGAATAGCCGCAAAGGCTTCATGACCCGGCGTATCTAGGAATGTGATCGCTCGGTCATTGTGTTTAATCTGATACGCCGAAATGTGCTGGGTAATACCGCCAGCTTCACCCTTAGCAACTTGCGCGCCGCGGATAGCGTCGAGCAAGCTCGTTTTCCCGTGGTCAACGTGGCCCATCACGGCAACCACCGGAGGACGAGGTACGGCATTTTCGCCGTGCTCATGCTTTTTATGACGTACTATAGGCTCATCCTGAGCCTTCTTAGCTAACTCTACGTCTAATCCAAGCTCACCTACGATAATTTGAGCGGTATCGAAGTCGATCCGCTCATTTATCGTAGCCATAACGCCGTTCTTCATAAGCTCACCGATTAACCGGGCAGCGGGCAGAGATAGCTTCTCGGCAAGTGCGCCAACAGTGATCATGTCTTCGATTTCAATAGTTCGAGCCATTTTGTTAGCACTCCCTTCTTGCCGAGTCGCCGGCATTACTTAGTTTACATACGTTACTTAGCGCTTTTGAGGCTCAAAGCAATCTTGCGGGCATCAGTGTCGATGTCGATTACCTTAAAGTGCTTCTTTTCGTTGAGCTTAAAGATCTGCTGCGGGTCAACAGTCTCATCATCGCTCATCTCTGATACATGTACCAAAGCCTCTACGCTAGGTGAAAGCTGAACGAAAGCGCCAAATGGGGTGATGCGGGTAATCTTACCCTCAACGATATCACCCTTGTTAAAGGCCTTCACTTCCTTCAGCCATGGGTCTTCGGTCATTTGCTTGAGGCTCAAGCTCAGGCGGTCCTTATCGATAGCGATAATCTTAGCGTTAACCGTATCACCAACCTTCACGTAGTTGCGTGGGTCCTCAACACGCTCCCAAGAGATCTCAGAAATGTGAATGAGACCTTCGATACCTTGTACGTTCACAAAGGCACCAAAGTCGATAACACCGGTAACAACACCTTCTACGACGTCACCAACCTTCAACTCAGCAAAGCGAGCTTGCATGTCATCCTTCACAGCTTCCTTCTCTGAGAAGATCAGCTTGTTGTCCTTGCGGCTCACATCGAGGATGCGTACGCGCAGCGGCTTGTTAATCAGGGCGTTGAGCTTCTGCAAGATCTCATCCTTGTCAGCACCAGATACCCGTGGGTAGTGGCCGGCTGCCAACTGTGATACAGGCAAGAAGCCGCGGATACCTTCGAGCTCCACGAGCAAACCACCACGGTTCGCGTCATAAGGAGTGATCTCGATGATCTGCTGTTCTTCGAACAAACGGCGGAGTTCATCCCAACCGCGGTCCTTAGCAGCGCGCTTCATGCTCAAAAGAGCATAGCCTTCGTCGAGTTCGGGGTCGATAACGCTCACTGTTACCTTCTGCCCAACTTCTAAGGTTTGGCCGTGGCCGATTTCGCGGCGCATAACCACACCAACGCCAGCGGCGCCTAGGTCAACCCAGACCTCGTGCTTCTTTACAGAACTTACTACACCTTCGACAACATCACCAGCCTCAACGTGCTTAATGTCGCTGCCTGCGAGTAGCTCATCCATTGTTACAGTAGTATTTTTTGACATGTATTCCATGCCTCCTTCGTAATGTATTTCTAGTCGGCTACTGGCTAGGTGGCCATAGTAACCGCAAGATTACCCCTATTATACCTGTTTTAACTCCTTAGGTCAAAACCTAGGCACTTAGACATGCATAGACACTCCCACAATGCACTTGTCGCATGCTACACTAAAAGCAATATGTACTTGGGAATCGATATTGGGGGTACCAAAACACTTGTTGCCAGTCTGACCAATGACGGGGTTATTATAGAACGCAATAAGTTCCCCACGCCAAAGGTTTATACTGAATTTCTGCGTGAACTTTCTGCAAACGTTGCTGAACTAACAACAAAGGACTTCACTGCTGTTGGCGTGGCCGCACCCGGCCGGATTAACCGCGAAAAAGAGCTGGCTGAAGCCTTTGGCAACCTTCCCTGGA
>DATCYV010000072.1:0-17318 GCA_036526215.1 Saccharimonadales bacterium (SeqCode) | reverse complement strand
CGGTGCGAATTTTCGCCGCCTTTTTTGCCGGCTTCACTGGCCTTCTTGCGGTCTTTTGCAAAGTTGCCGCCGCTGGCCTTGCCGCCCATACTGGCGATTTCACGTTGCTTATCGGCGCTCATTGATGCGAAACCGCGCTTGCTGGTCTTGTCGTTGTCTGCCATACGCTTTCCTCCTTATGCGTTAAGCATGTACCACTATGCTCCAAAGACTAGAATGCAACTATAAGATATCTTATGGTTATTGTGTGAAAGCTCTTACTGCTAAGGCGCTCAACAGCTTTGCCTTGAGTGCTGGCCGGGCGACAAAAGACAACAATGATGCGGTTAAGCAAGTGGTTGGCGACCCCAAGAACAGCCTGGCTGCCACCGCAACTAACGCCGATGCTTCGCCATGGGTACTGCGCCGGTACGTTGCCGTCAGTTATCCACAGTTCTCAGTATAGATTCAGAAAAAGGTTGTGCTTCTAGGCAGAGTATGAATAATTAGGCCCAGAAGGCAGTCTACATAAAACGAACAACAGGAGGGGCAAGTGGGTAAAAGGCTAACCAGCATCATGGCCGGTTTTAAGTGTGTTAATTCATTTAGGATACGTTTGCTGGCGTTATTATTTGTTGCACTCTTCGTGGTAGGAACCGCCACCCCAACAGCAGAAGCGATTGCCTTGGATATGAAATCAAGGTCGGGGGTAGCCATTAGTAAGGACGCCCACGTCAAGCCATTTGATGAGCCTACTTCTACCAAGGAGCATACATTTCGAGAGATACAACCGGTTACGCCAAAGCGCTCCAAGATGATTGCCTCTAAGGATGCAAAACCCTATAGCTATACAAGTGCCAACCAAAGTACGATTAAGCAACTGGGCAAAAAAGAAAACGTCCCTTCAGGAGAGGCCCTTAAGGGCATTGCAAAGCAATCCAAGATTAAACCCCATGAACTTATCGATAAGCGTTCGTCTCATACCTCACTCGTTGTCAATGAAAACGGCTCGATAACTGAGAAAGATTTTTTGGAGCCGCAGTTCTACAAAAAAGATGGGAAGTGGCAAGATATAGATACTACGTTATCGGAAGACAAGAATGCAGGCGATTCTGCTAACGCCTTTGGCAAGGTGCTAGGGCAGGTCGAATCCTGGCTATCGTCAACAGAAAACTACACGACTACCAAGAACGATTGGCAGGCTAGGTTTTCGCCCAGCGATTCGCCAGAAGGTATGGTTCGTATTAAAAAGGGAAGCAGCCAGATAGCTTATTTGCCGAAAAACGCAAAGAAGGTAGCTCCCATCGTGACCAAAGCCAACGGCCAGCAAGTTGTGCATTATTATGATCTTTGGCCGGGAGTTAATGTTGAATATGTAGTAACATCGGGCTCAGTTAAAGAGAATATCATCTTAAAGGATAAAAAGGCCACTACCCGTGTTGCTTTCAAGGTGGTTGGAGGCAAGCTAAAAAAACACGACGACGGAAGTTTTGCAATCGAGGGTGCCTTAGATAACAAATTCTCTATCGCCTCCCCCCTGCTTATCTTGAACAACTTTGGTCCAGAAACGAGAAATGTTCTAGCGCAAGAGTATAAAAATGACGAACTTAGTATTTCTATAGATAGATCCTATTTACAATCGTTACCAGGCAAGGCATTCCCAGCGGTAATCGATCCAAGTACTTTCTATAGTAACTTCGGCACTAGGGAAAGTGGTAATTACGTCTCCCTAAAAAGTGACGGCTATGTATGCCAGTCTACTGTGTGCAACCCCTATGCCGGTTCGCTTTATGATAGCAATTATGTCTTGCGATACTGGCGTAGTGCTGTTTACGCACCATTTGACCAGTTCAGAGATCCAAATAAAATTCTGACCAATGCCACATTACATCTTCAGCAAAGAATGACCGACCAATTCTGGACTGGAACAACCTCTACTCACGCCTACTATGTTGGCCACGCAACTTGCCTAAATAATTTTAATTGCTTGGAGAATGGCACATTTAATGCCTCTGGCAGTATAGCTACCTCTGGGGACATTGACGTAACTAACATCTACCAGGCTATGATTAGCCGGGGGGATTTTGGCGCGTGGTTAATGCTTGGGAGTGAGGATGGGACGACATCTTCCTTCAAGAACTTTGACCCCGGAATTGGCGGTACGTCGGGCAGTTACGTATCGTTTACCTATGGCGGCCCACCTGCTGCTCCTAGCATTGCAGCACCAATTGAGAATCAGGTCTATGCCGACCCGCAGCCCTCATTTAGTGTAAATGCCGTGACCAATCCGAATGGCAGTACACCACTCCAGTACGAAATGCTGGTTAGTAGTGGCCCTGGTGCTACGGGAACACTTGTTACGTCAGGCAGACTGGACGCGACACAGTGGACGATTTCAGACGGGATACTTCAAGACGGTTCGACATATTACGTACAGGCACGCAGCTATGATCCGATTACTGGCTCGTATAGCCCCTGGGGTGTGTCGATACCGTTCAAGATCAATATGCGCACTGGATTGAACGATAAATCGCAGTCTTATGATAGTGTCGGCCCGGTTACGGTTGACCTTGCAACAGGCAATGCTATAGTTGGCGCTTCTAGCCATTCCTCGAATGCATTAGGCGGCTCTCTTGGAGTTGGTCTGACCTATAGTAGTCCATACAAGTCGAGAAATGGTTTGGTCGGACAGTATTGGAATGTAGGCGCAAACTATTCAGGTAGTCAGCCGTGGTGGACAGCAGATGTTACGCGAGTAGACCAAAGTGTTGATTTTGACTGGAATAATGGCTCTCCATCAATTGGCAAGGTCCAAAGCGACTGGTTCTATGCATCCTGGGATGGTTACTTCGTTGCGCCACAGGGCGGTGACTATTACTTCGGTGGTAGCAATGACGACCAGATGAAAGTCGCAGTTGATTACGGTCGCAATGAGGTTTATTCCAGCACAGGGTGTGGCAGTGTCTGTTATGGCAGTACTGCCACGACGCTAAACGCCGGTGATGTGCTGCCAATCCATATTGAATATCAGGATAATATTGGCCCCGCCCACGCTCGTCTGTACGTTAAAGGGGCTGTTGACCCTAACGGCATGAAGGTGCCTCAAGCCTGGTTGCAAACAGGTGCCCGGCCAGTTTCACAGGCGCATGGCCTTACCGGCAGCTATTACGCACGCCTAGACGGAACGAACGCGTTTTCCTCAAATAACTACTTGGTAATGAGGCGCAACGACCCAGAGTTAAATGTAGCCTGGGGCTTGGGATCTCCTATGCCCGGTGGCCCAACTGACTTTTTGGTTCGTTGGTCGGGTTATATTACGGTCCCGGAATCGGGAACGTACAGCTTCGGGACGCGAAGCGATGATGGATCGAAGATTACAGTAGGTACAAACAACGTAGTCGTCTTAAACGACTGGGCCAACCATGGGGTGCCGGCGACTCCAAGTTGGGGCACTACAGCCCTTTCAATGACCGCAGGAGTCCCAATGCCCATAACTGTCGAATACTATGACAGCGGTGGAGATGCCACTTTCCAATTGTGGATGAAGAGTTCGACAGTACCCGAACAGATCGTGCCTACGGATTGGCTTTCGCCGAGCACGCAGGTTCTTCCTGATGGCTGGACTATGAACGCAGGAGCTGGCGGTGGGTCAAGCTACGACCATCTTAAATTTAATGAAAATAGCGTGGTCCTTACCGACGTTTCTGGCAATAACCATGAATATAACTGGAATGGCACCGGCTATAATCCGCCAATAGGCGAAGATGGAAGTATGGTGCGCAATGCAGATGGCACCTTCACGCTTCAAGATGTTGATGGCAAAACGTATGTATTTAATATAGATGGAACGATTAGCTTAGTCACCAGTTCGGTGGATGATCGCAATCCGGCAGCACTGCAGTATGAGTATCAAAGCCTCGGGGGCGGAGCAACACACCTTTACAAAATAAAAGATGGTGTTAATCCTACGCGTAACGCTGCTTTGTACTATAGCGGGGATACTAATTGTGGGGTAGCGCCATCAGGGTTTGATGCAAGCGCACCGAATGGTATGCTCTGTGCTGTTATCACTAATGACGGAAGGGCGACGCACTTCTATTACCTTAATGGTCAATTGTCGCGCATTGAAAAGCCAGGTAATGAGCTTACGAGCTACACATACGAGCAGGTTCATTCAGGCGATGGTTACCTTGTGGGCTATCAACTGAATAGCGTAACGGATAGTCTTGCCTTGGACGCTCTAGCGGCAGGTCAACGAACAGACCCATATCAGTCTTCTACAGTTTTAGTATATGATCAGTTGGCCAGAGTAGCTGCGGCTGCTCCGCCTCGCCCAGAAGAGAATGCCTGGGGGCTTTGGCACAACTATGACTTCCTGCCTGGTAAAAAGGCATTTATAGATGCGAGTGGTGGCATGGTTCCGGGCTACCGAGGAGAGACCAAAGTTCATCTACCTGCACTAAACGAACCCAATGGCTTCAGCCGAAAAGTTAAGTATGATGATCTGTATCGTACCATTGAGTATGCCGATATGACGGGCCTATCTACCAGGACTGAATGGGATCTTCAGAAAGATTTGATATACAGTACAGAGAACGCACTCGGGCTTAAGAGCACGACGGTTTATGACGATGAGGATAGGCCTGTCACGACTTACGGACCTGCTCCCAAAGATTGGTTTGATAGCAGTAACCCAAAACATCAAGTCCCGCTGGCTGCATATCAAAGCTCGGTGCCTAGATCTGAAACTGCATATGATGAAAGTATTGTTGGGCCTGCTGTTGCCTGGTTTGATTATAAAAAGCAGGCAAGTAATCCGGAGGGCGTACTTTGGGGTGCGCCAAGGCTGCATACTACAGGCATAAACCCGTCAACGCCGGGCACCCTTAGCAATACATTTACCAGCCCGCCAATAACTGCGAGCAGCGGCGCCCAAGGCATTGGTTTTAGTGCTACGGGAAAGCTACGACTCCCAAACGGTACCTATACAATTAACGCAGACACAAGTGACGGTGTTCGTATATGGGTGGATGACCAATTACTAACAGGAAGCCAGTGGATTGATAGTGGCTACAGGACAGTCACGAGTACAAGTTTTGCCGTCACTGACGCTAAGCCTAAACGACTACGCATAGACGCCTATAGGCGGACATCTTCTACGGGAACTATGAATATACGCATTCAGCAGCAAGGAGGTTTTGCATATACCACCAACTGGAGTTCTTACCTCAAGCCAGATTACAGCCTGGCGACGTCTGTTAAGAGTTATGACAGTGGTTTGGGGGACAAATCGCTGACGATGAATTACGGGAGTAACCCAGAGCTGGGATTACCGCAAAGCGTCAGGATCGATCCGTCGGGCCTCAACCTTACCTCCACCAGTACCTATGAAACTCAAGGTGCTTCGGGAAAATTCTTGCGCCAAACGGCTCAAAAATCGCCCGGAAATACTGCTAGTAATCCAACCACGTCATACGCCTACTACAATGCTACCGAAACAAAAGACAACCCATGTACTCCTGAGACCGAAGCATATAAACAGGCTGGTATGCTTAAGTGGACCGTATCTGCAAGCCCTGATGGAGGAACTACAGCGGGGATTAAGACTGAGAATATCTACGACGATGCTGGCCGGGTTGTAGCTACTCGTACAAACAGCGACAGTTGGACTTGTACAACCTATGACGGTCGCGGTCGTGTGAGCTCTATCTTTATCCCTTCTCGGGGTCTATCGCAGGACAGCCGTACTATAAACTACGACTATGCTGTAGATGGTAACCCTCTTGAAACTGCAGTTCGGGAAGGTAGCCAGACAATCGTTAAGTGGGTCGATCTACTTGGCCGCACGGTTAAGTATCGAGACGTACACGGGGATGAAACGACCACAACATACAATGGGTGGGGCGAACTTACGAGCCGTGCAAGCCCGGCAGGCGGGGAGTGGTATATCTATGATGAGTATCACCGTGTCACTGAGGTATGGTTTGACTTATGCCAGTATGCAACCGTCTCATATGACCAATATGGCAGGGTGGGAAAGGTTGAGTATAAGGATGCGAACCTGATGAAATTAGAGCCGCGCTACGATAACCTCCAGCGTCAAAATGGCGTCATCTATACCTTAGGCGACGGAACTACTACCATAAGCGATGCAGTTGCACTTACTCAAAGCGGCAAAGTACGCACAGGCGTAGTAACTGCTGGCGGTAGCCAACTAAGTTCTACGTATGGATATGATGGGGCCGGCCGCCTTACATCTGCCAGTATCGGCACTCATACTTACGGCTATGGATTCGGGGCGCAGAACGCAAACTGCGGCATAGGGGCTAATATGAATCCGAACAGTGGCAAGAACGGCAACCGCACCTCACAGACCGTAGACGGAGTAACCACCACATATTGTTACGACTATGCCGACCGACTGGTTGGTAGTAGCGATCCCTCGGTAGGCTATACCGAATATGATTCGCATGGCAATATGACTCTCATCGGCTCTGGCAGTGCACCGCTGCGATTGTGCTATGACACATCAGATCGCAATTCTTGCTTCGAAAGCTACGACAGTAATGGTAATGGCAAGGCTGCGTACTACTTCCGCGATACAGCTGGTCGGATAACATACCGGACGCACAATACAATTACTAACTGGAATTGGACTACGGACGACGAGTATTACTATGGCTATACTGGCGAAGGTGATGGGCTGAGCTTTATCCGTGACGCAAGCAACAATATCGTGGAGAAGTCGCTTCCGTTGCCTGGCGGCGTGCTGTTGACCATCAAGCCTCAAGAACAGCAGGTAAATAAACAAACCCAGTACAGTCTGCCAAGTATCACCGGCCGCACTTTGTTAACAACTGACGCTTTCGGTGCCAATACGTCTAACGGCAACGGCCCCCTCAATAGTTTTACTTACGATCCGTTCGGCAATCCGCTGCCTGGCAGTACTCTCCCCGCGAATACTGAGCTGGGTAGCTACGGATTTGGCGGCACTCAACGTAAGCTAACCGAAGTTAACATGGCATTGGCGCCGATCCAGATGGGTGCGCGTGTCTATCTGTCTGTACTCGGTCGATTCACCTCAATAGATCCTGTGCCAGGCGGAACAGCGAACGCATACGTGTACGCTCTCGATCCGATTAACTTCAACGACTATAGTGGTAGGTGTATTTTGCAGTGCACTGCAAGCGTGGCGTACTTCCAGCCAGCTGCTCCAGTACAAATTGTACAGCCCACCATTAATGGGGCTCGTGTCCAAAGCGCAGCATCAATAACGGCCACCGTCCGTCTTGCTCCAACGGTGGCCCGTGCGGCCGCTAAGCCGGCGGCAAGGGACGACTCTACGGCGCTGCCAATAGCCACTGTAACGGGTATGGACATTGCTAAACAGAACCCAAATGCCCTATATTCGGGTAGACCAGCATTTGCTAGCGCACCAACGAAGGCGGGTGGGTTTGACCTACACCAAGCAGGCAGTACAGCAGCCGATTATTATAGCGCAGGGAGGACAGTTGGCTTAAGTGTTGGATGTGGCAGTGGAGCGTTGCTTATGCTGGAAGCAGCGCCAGTGGGCTGTGTCGCAGGTGCAGCCATTGGCTCTAAGGCAGTGGGTTTTGCATTTGCGGCTTGGGGTTTTGTAGCGGGCGGTCTTGGTTTTGGCGCCGATACGTTTGACGGATGGCCAGATGTAACCTCGAGTCTTGAACAGTAGATGGTACAATCAGTAAGGTTAAGCCGAAAGAGTTAAAAATGAATGCAGCCCAAAACTTTTTTATAGATGTGATTCTTGTTGAGATGAGTCTATTCTTTATAGTTTATCTGATATATGGACGAACTAAGCAAAAGCCGCTTGTCGGCAATTATCGGCCGGGTGACGCCGGCTACCAGACGTTCAAAAATCTTGTTAGCAATACAAAAGTGCTGTTTTTTTCAATAGCCGCAGTCGTGATCGCAACCATTGATCTTATTACTAGCTCGCGAGCGGTTTTGCACTCAAAAGCATCGCACTCAATCCTCGTAGTTGCACCAATTATGGCCACTGCTGGGATGCTAATAGTGTTGCTTGTTCTGCCTGTGCTTCTTGCCAAAAAGCGGTAGCTAGTGACTCGCCAAAACCCAGCGTTACTTGCCTTGGTGGTGGTTTTGCAACAAAAACCATAGGCCGTTCTTACTTGGTTGGCAAAAAGTGGGGGTGGTCAGGCGGCCTCAGATAATAATTGGTATAATACCCACAATGGCAAATGCACAAGAAATACTAGCCTATACTTTTCTGGCTGTCATAGCCTTAGGGTTTGCGGCGGGCGCAAAGAAGGGTGGTGCAGCGTATGCTGCTACTCTAGGCGAGAATGACTTTAAGTATAGCTTCGAAAGTAAAAAAATGCCGATATTCCTAGCACCAATCGCGGTTCTAATGCTTATATCCGTTGTCTATGGTCTACTCGTGAGCCAAAATATAAAATTGGCATTGGAATTTACGCTTGCGACAACATTGTTTGGGGCTCTTGGACTTATACTGATGATTTGTTACATCCCTAATTCACGCGGATAGCGTAAAACGTTTTGGCTAAGGAATTGATTTATGGTAGATTCGCTAATCTCATTTATGTCCTTGATCGTCGGCCTTCTTATTCTAAGGTCGCTTGGGGGAGACGGAGTTAATATTAAGTTTCAGCTGAGTCCCATATCTTCACCTGAAGGGCGAAAACAGCATTTTGCAATATGGGTTGCTTTGAGCATTATGTTTACTGGGCTTGCATATTATTTTGTTCGTCAGAGAGGCGCTGACCTAGTTTCACTACTGATCATTCCCTTGTTGCTCGGTGCTTTAATCACTTTGCAGTCTCGGTGGAGGCGCAAAGATTAGGCTTGCAGGCTCTGACTAAGCTTTGTCTTTGCCCGAGCTAACCTCGTTGGCAGTAATAATCGCGTTGCGCATCTGCTCGCTAATATCTTCCATGCCGCCGGGCGAGTGGGGGATCAAGATGGTATTACTCTTGCCAGATAGCCCAATGTCTTTCAGGGTGTCAAAATATTGAGTCATCAGCACCAGGTTCATAACATCCTGTGCTTTGGTACCTTCAATTGATGAGTTAAAGTTCTCGACCGAAATTCTGAGGCCGTCGATGATCGCCTTGCGCTGGTCGGCGATACCTTTACCTTGCAGGGCTTTACTTTCGGCTTCTGCCTCGGCGGCCTTTACGACGCGGATCTTTTCGGCTTCGGCCTGCTGGATGGCGGCTTCGCGTAACCGCTGGGCGGCGTTAATCTCGTTCATGCTCGATTTAACCTTGGCGTCGGGATCAATATCGGTCACCAAAGCTTTGACGATGTTATAGCCAAAGTCGTCCATAACCGTGTCGAGCTCTTCTTTCACGGCCAGGGCGATTTCGTCTTTCTTCTCGAACACATCATCCAAAATGATGGAAGGTACACGGGCGCGGACGGTATCAAAAACGTATGCCGTGATCTGTTCCTGGGGGTTCTGCAATTTGTAAAAAGCGTCCACCACTTTGTCGGGCAAAATGCTGTACTGGACGCTCACCACGCAGCGGACAAACACATTGTCTTTAGTCTTGGTTTCGATCTCGACGTCGAGCTGCTGGATACGCAAACTTGGTTTGCCCACCACGCGGTCGATAAACGGAGCCTTCACGTTAAGCCCCGGGCTGGCAATCCGCTTGAAGCGTCCAAAACGCTCCACCACAGCCACGGTCTGCTGCCGAATAGTAAAGAAGCCGTCGATAATCAAAAACAAAATAATACCGACCGGTATGAGCCAAATCCACATTGTAAAACCTCACGAAATTATTGGATTGCTCCAGTATAACAGGTGTTACCCTCTCTGTCGCTACGACGTGAAAGCTCCACTCATATGGAGTACTACTACAGTAAACCCATTCTTTGTAAGGTAGTTATTGTGGGCTGGGAAAGCTTTATGCCAGAAAGCTCATCGCTATTAAACCATTCGGCTTCAACAAAATCATCTTCATGAATAAGCTTAACGCTATCGGCTGGTTCGGGTAGCGTAACCTTGAAGTTGTAGAAGGTCATTTCAACTAAAACCTTTTCGCTGGTGTCCCTAAGTGTCTTTTCGCTCTGGCCGCTTAACTCACCTTCAATTTGTTCGATGAGTGCATCTGTTATGTCAATGCCGGTTTCTTCAAGAGTTTCACGCTTTAGCGCTTCAAGAAGTGTTTCGTTTGGCTCTACACCGCCGCCTGGTACAATCCAGCAATCTGGATAGACACCGCCTTTGATGCTTTTGCCAAGCAGAAGCTTATCGTCGCTCGAAAATATAAATGCTCCGACGATGTCGCGCTGAATTTTGCGCAGGTTGATTGTATCTTCGTTCATGGCTTACATGATAGCAGATGTCGACGCGTAGCGGTTAATACAAATAACCTCCGAAGAGACTATGATGTCTGATTTGTAGCGGCGAGTGGACTATCGGCCTGCGGCCTCCTCCGCTGTGGCGTACTCGGAGCGAGCTCCTGCGTGCGTCCTCGCTATGCGAACCACTGACCCTACGCCGCTACCGCGGCTATGCCCAGCAGTTCGAGCCCATGCATCAATACCAAAACAAAAACCCGATTTGCATCGGGTCCTTGTTTTGGTAGCGGCGAGTGGACTTGAACCACTGACCCCAGGCTTATGAGTCCTGTGCTCTAACCAGCTGAGCTACGCCGCCATATTGCTAACAGGTACCAAATATACCACAGTTTATCTCTGTTGGCTAGGGCCACCCGGAGTTAATCTGCAGAAAAATATTCCGGGGTTTCTTGAAGCATTTCCAAGAGTTCCTGGTAGTATTGGTAGACCGGCGAACTTTTGGGGATTTTGCGTTCTTTTTCGGCGATGAACTTTTGCATGGTGACCCCGTGCTGTTGCCAGACGACACCCTTGCTGAGGATGTTCATAATAATGGGCATCACTTTGTCTAGGGCATAGACAAACTTGGCTTCTTCGGAGCCTTTGGATTTGTAGTCTTCGATGCACGTCAGCATATCATCAAAATCGGCCCATTCGTTCTTGAGCTGTTCAAGCGCGGCGTGCTCGCGTGCATCTTTGTCGGACAATGCAACCTGAGAACCAAAGGCGAAGGTATCTCCCGCATAGATCTCTACTAGATCATGGGCTAAGGCAATACGAATGGCTTTGTTCGCATCGAGCACAAAATGTGGCGCGAGCATCCAGGCAGCCATTGCAAGGTGGTAGCTGTGTTCGACATCGTTCTCGTGATGATCAAGATTATCAGGGTTGCGGGTGAAGCGTTCAACGGCTTGGAACTTGAGCAGCATTTGCTGCAACTCTATAAGCCGGCGACTATCTGGTTGTTTCATACGAGTATGATAAGTCTATCTTTGTCGGGAGGCAACTTGATACAATCTGTACAGATATGCAAATAGATCTTAGGCCGGGAAAATACGTTGTTGCCGTTTCGGGCGGTGTGGACTCGATGGTATTACTTAACGTGTTAAGTAAGCAGCCGGGGCTTCAGCTGGTGGTGGCGCATTTTGAACACGGTATCCGCAGCGATTCAGATGAAGACCGCGTATTGGTTGAGCGCGAAGCCAAACGCCTGGGGCTGCCATTTGTGTGTGAGCATGGCAAGTTAGGAGCTGGCGCGAGCGAGGCGGCGGCGCGCGAAGCCAGGTATGGATTCCTACGCACAGTACAAAAAACGAACGGTGCCCGGGCAATTATTACGGCGCACCATCAGGATGACCTGATCGAAACGGCAATACTTAACATGTTAAGGGGCACGGGGCGAAAGGGGCTGAGCGCGCTGGCGGATTCGCACGATATCATCCGGCCGCTTTTGCATATACCCAAGGCAGAGATTTTGAGCTATGCCCTTGCCCACCATATTGTGTGGCGCGAGGACAGTACCAACGCCGACGATGCGTACCTGCGCAACTACATCCGGCATACGGTTATGCCCAAACTCGGCGATCAGGGCCGGGCGCAGCTGCTGGCATATATTGATAAGGCACAAGACGCTAATCCACAGATTGATCGTTTGCTGGCGATTGACATTGCAGCGCACGAACATACGGACGGACTTGAGCGGCATTGGTTCATCATGTTGCCATATGATGTTTCATGCGAGGCTGTGGCTGCATGGCTGCGGCAGCAGGGCGTGCGGGACTTTGATCGCAGCACGATTGAGCGGCTGGTAGTACAAGCTAAGGTGGGGCAGCCAGGCAAACAATACAACGTGCTTGCTGGACGTTTCCTGAAGGTTGCAAAGACACGCCTTCAGCTAACACCTTAACTAGGCTCGTAAATACACCTAATACGTGTATAATTGCTCACATATGGATAACAGCAAGAAGACATTTCGTGCTCCCAACAGGGGAGGGAGCGGACGGCGCGGCTTTCGCGGCGTTGGATTTATAGCCCTGCTTATTTTGTTTGGTTTGATCATTTATGCGGCATACGGACAGGGCGGCGGTCTTAAGACCATTCCCCTGACCCAAGCAGTGTCCGAGTCAAACAGCGGCGCATACTCAAAGATCGAGGTTAGCGGCAACGAGATGGACATTACCAAAAAGGGCGATGCTCAGCCGACGCTTAAATCCTACAAGGATCCAAACGCCAGTCTGCAAGACGATGGGTTCAACATTTCAAAGGTTGAGGTCTCATACAAGCCGGACTCCTCAACCAGTTCGTTCTTAACCAACATCGGTATTTCTTTGTTGCCGGTATTAGTGATTAGCCTGGTGCTGATTTTTATGTGGCGTAGCGCTCAGGGGCAAGGGAACCAAGCGCTGAGCTTCGGTAAGAGCCGTGCCCGCTTGTATGGCAACGAAAAAGACAAAGTAATCTTTACTGACATTGCTGGCTCCGACGAAGCCAAACAAGACCTCGAAGAAGTCGTCGAGTTCTTAAAGTATCCCAAAAAATTTGCAAGTGTTGGGGCACGCATTCCAAAGGGTGTTTTGCTGGTTGGCCCTCCGGGAACCGGTAAGACTATGCTGGCTCGCGCGGTGGCAGGGGAAGCGAATGTGCCGTTCTTTAGTATCTCGGGTTCTGAGTTCGTCGAAATGTTCGTAGGTGTTGGTGCGAGTCGTGTTCGTGATTTGTTTGCGAAGGCAAAGAAGAATGCGCCATGCATCATCTTTGTTGACGAAATTGATGCTGTGGGGCGTCGCCGTGGCTCAGGTATGGGCGGCGGCCACGACGAACGTGAGCAGACCCTTAACCAGATCTTGGTCGAAATGGACGGTTTTGAGCAAGGCCAAAACGTGATTGTGTTGGCTGCAACCAACCGGGCAGACGTACTTGACCCTGCCCTGCTTCGCCCGGGCCGCTTTGACCGCCGGGTGAATATTGGCTTGCCAGAACGCAAAGACCGCGAAGCGATCCTAAAGGTGCACTTTGCCAAAAAGCCGCTTAGCAAAGATGTTGACCTCGACGCCTTGGCCGCAAAGTCGGCCGGTTCATCGGGTGCTGACCTGGCTAATATTGCCAACGAAGCGGCAATTATTGCAGCGCGCCTGAACCACAAAGAAATCACCAACGAAGATGTCACCCAGGCGTTCGAAAAGGTTGCCATTGGCCCCGAGCGCAAGAGCAAGGTCATGAATGAAAAGGAAAAAGAAATGACTGCGTACCATGAAGGTGGTCACGCTATTGTCGGTCATGTCTTGCCCGATAGCGATCTGGTGCACAAGGTTACAATCATTCCACGTGGTGGCACCGGCGGTGTGACCTGGTTTATCCCGCCAGAAGACAAGAGCTACCACAGTGTTGTTGAGTTTAAAGACGTCTTGGCTCGTATGCTCGGCGGTCGTATAGCCGAAGAAGTGGTGTATGGTGCCGACCATGTAACGACTGGTGCCGGCAATGACCTGCAAAAGGCTGCCGAACTCGCCCGTGACATGGTGATTAACCAAGGTATGGGCAAGAAGCTGCGCGACCAAGTCTTTAAGATCGATGACGGCATGATGCTCGACCGCTTGGTACACGAACGCGAATACTCCGACGAAACCGCCAAGATCATCGATGGCGAAGTCGAAGAGCTCATTAGAGAAGCTGCCGACCGGGCCCGCATGGTTATTAAGGCCAATCGCCATAAGCTCGACGAACTGCATGATAAGCTGCTCGAAAAAGAGACCCTCGAAGCCGAAGAGGTCAAAAAAATCTTGCATGGCTCAACCATGCCAAAGTCAGCAGCATTGTATTAACCATAACAACCAGCGTTTTTGGCTGGCCGAAGTGCCGTCCGTCGCCTATACTGGTTATAAATGAACCGATTCCTGGACCGTACCAACAAGCGCATTTCTCTTGGCGGCGCCGCAACGCTGCTGATTGTCGTTACTCTGCTTGGTCAGGGGCTCGGATTTTTACGCAGTCGTTTTATTAGTACGAACTTTACGGTGCATGATCCGGGGTCGTCCGACGCCTTCTTCGCGGCGTTCCAGATTCCGGATTTCTTCTTCTTTACGATTGCCGCTGGTGCGCTTGGCGTGGCATTTATGCCAATTTTGGCTGACAAGCTGGCCCAGGGCGATCGCAAGGGGATGTGGCAGATTGCTAACAGCCTGGTAAACTCGCTGGCGATTATTATGAGTGTGGTTGGCGTAGTCATGTTTGTATTTGCCGGGCAGCTTATTGGCCTGCTTGCGCCAGATATGCAGCGGTTGCACCCAGAACACTTCGCACAGGCTGTCGATATTATGCGGCTGATTGCCTTTAATCCGCTGCTTTTTACGCTCTCTGGCATTATCACGAGTATCCAGCAGACATTTGGACGATTTTTCTTTTTTGCGATTGCACCGCTGTTTTATAACTTATCGATTATTGCCAGTATTTTTATATTCCGTGACAACTTGGGGATTGTCGGGTTGGGGATTGGGGCGTTAATCGGCGCGCTTTTGCAGCTTGGCGTGGCCTGGCTGGGTATGATTGGCCTGAAATACAGTTGGCGCCCCGAGATCAAATGGCAGAACCACGGCTTTCGGAGCGTGCTGCGCCAGTTGCCGCCGCGTTCGCTTGACCAGGGCATTGACCAGATAAACAGTATGGTCGAAGTCAACCGTGCACAGGCGCTTACCACTGGCGCTGTCAGCTACTACAGCTACGCACTAACGCTTATGAATGTGCCGGTGCTGCTTATTGGTACCTCTATTTCTACGGCGGCTTTCCCGCGCCTGATTGAGCGCCTGGCGCAAAAACGCCCCGATTTGTTTAGACGCGATTTCTTGCGTATTTTGCGGGCAATGCTTTGGATTACTGTGCCGGTAGTTATTGTGGCATTCTTTTGCCGTGGCTATTTGGCGCGCCTGATCTATGGTGGTGCGTCGCAAGAAGTGTCGTTGATCTTTGGATTCTTAACGGTTGCGATTATCTTTCGGATTATTTACTCTATGCTGTCTCGGTACTTTTATGCCAACAAAGATACGCGTACGCCGCTGGCGGTGTCAATTTTTGCCATTACACTCAACATTGCACTGGCCTTTTGGTTGGCCAGGCCAGGTGCGTACGGCGTGGCCGGTTTGGCTATTGCTCAATCGGTTGTGGCTTTGGTTGAAGTGATCATTCTGGCGGCAATTATTTGGCGGCGCGATCCCAAGATCTTCTGGAATTTAGATTTCTGGAGTGGGCTTGTACGGATTGTTGGCGTGGCTGGTTTTTGCTTAACAGCCGGCTTTATTATGGTGCAGCTGTATCCACTTAAGCTGACCGATCGCGGGCTGGTAACAATCGGCGGCAAGGTGCTAGGCATAGCGGTGGCGGTGCTCGTAGTACACCTGCTGGTATCCTCAATTTTCGGGCTGCGTGAGTCATCGGCAGTCTTTGAGCGGCTAAGGAAGCTGATCGTCAAGCCGATCAGGATCCAGTAGCAGGGATAGTTTATGCTCACCTTGTCTTAACTCCTGTAGTTTGATATAAATAAACCATAAGCGCGACCAGAGCTTACTATGTATAGGTAAAGGCGCCCGCAGTAGCATTATTAGGGCTCCGTTAGGAGTAAAGTTCAAAAATTATGTCACGTCTTCCTACCCCAGGTTCGGATAACGGTAATTGGGGGGATATTCTTAACGATTATCTATCCCAATCCCATAGTGCAGACGGTTCACTCAAGGCTGGCGCGGTAGGTGCTAGCCAAATCCAAGACGGAGCTTTGCCTAAAACTAAACTCGATGCAACCACCCAAGCTAGTCTTACGAAGGCAGACGGATCGCTTCAGGCGGCAAATCACCTAAGCGAAGTTACGCCTGCCACTGCCAGAGCTAATCTGGGGTTGGGTAGTGCTGCGACCATGTCGCCAGCTCAGCTTGCCAATGATGCGGCGCTTGTTGCCATGTACGCACCGCGCACTGATCGCATGGCTCGAGCGGCCGCAGTGGCTGCAACCATGAACCGCACGGTTATGGCGAGCCCCCCGACGGTTACTACCTCAACCACAACAGACGTCACGCTTACTCGTCAGTATCTGATAACCTCATCGACTGCACAGTTTGCTTTTCGTGGTGGGGCTCCAGTTGTTTTCAGTGCCACATTCTTGCGGTTTCCGGTGGTCACTTTACTGGCTGGATCTGGCAATGTTGGTGGCACCGGCGCGGGCGGTGCGCAACAGAACGCCAATGGATGGGCGGTGGAGTTCATGGCTGACGCCACGACTGTTCAAATCCATGTCCGCAATGTTTCTGGATCGGGCGCGATGGTCGAGGTTGACGGTCAGCCCGTCTCGGCTTCCTTGATAGCATATCCGGCAACTGACGGTAACGTGGGCTTCATTAAGCTTGCGTTTGGGTCTCGTGCGGTTCGCCGGATTCGCCTTGAAGCTGCGCAGAACGGTGGATTTGCTGGAGTCAGCGTTGGCCCGACCGAGACTATCTGGAAGCCTACGGATAGTGGTGGCCGGTTGGTTATTGCCGGGGATTCTATTACCGCGCAAACTGGCGCGGTCCTTCCCAACGGAGGTATGGCGATCGAAGCCGCAAAAAATCTTGGTTTTTCGGATTGCTGGGAGGTTGGTATATCTGGCACTGGCTGGATTAATGCCGGGTCATATGGCTCGACTATTGCCTGCACTCAGCGTATAGCCGATGTGGTGGCTGCCAATCCTGATCTGTTAATCCTGCCTACTAGCAGTAATGACACGGCTGGGTCGCCACTTACAACCGCGATGCTTGCCGGCTTCCAAGCGTACCGATCAGCACTGCCAAAGGTTCCGATCATTGTTATGGGTGTGCCTACCAGAACAGCCACCGTCGACCGCGAAACAGCCGCAAAAGCTGCATTCGATGCTTGGGCAGACGGCAACTCATGGTGGATACCCACTTATTCAGATCCTTCTGGCCGATGGATTGACGGCACCGGCACTACCG
>DATCYV010000071.1:0-2881 GCA_036526215.1 Saccharimonadales bacterium (SeqCode) | reverse complement strand
ATGCCTCAGTCACAGCGCTCTAATGAGTTTGGTGAAGTCGTGAGCTGGTTTGTGAGTAAGTTTGGTGCCTTCCTGTCGAACGAAATGATGCGCAATATTATTGGGCAGACCAAAAGTGCCTTTACGCTGCGTGAGGTTATGGACGAAGGCAAGATCCTTATCGTCAATCTGAGTAAAGGCCGGTTAGGCATGTTGAATTCGCAGCTGCTTGGTATGATCTTTGTGATGAAGTTCCAAGCGGCAGCTATGGGCCGGGCTAATGTTCCCGAAAACGAGCGACGCGATTTTGCACTGTACGTAGACGAGTTCCAGAACTTCTCGACTGATTCCTTTGCGAGCATTTTGTCTGAGGCTCGTAAGTATCACTTGAACCTCATTGTGGCCAACCAGTTTACCACGCAGCTTACCGACGAGATTCGCGATGCTGTGTTTGGTAACACTGGTACTATCGTGGCATTTCGTGTTGGCCAGGACGAAGACGCAGATGCGCTGGCTAAACGTATGCGCCCCGCCTTTGACGCGCCTGATTTGCTACGTATGCCGAACTACAATGCGGCAGTGCGTATGCTTATAAATGGTGTGCCAACGCAGCCGTTTAGTATGGCAACGCTGCCGCCACTGGGTAGTCCGAACATGAAGCTTGTCGATGCACTCAAGCAGCTCTCGGCTGCAAAATATGGCCGCCCGAAAGCTGTCGTAGAAAAAGAGATCTGGGCACGACTTGCCACCCAAGAGCCTGCAGCCCCAGCGGCTGTCGCTCGGCCGTTCGGTGGCGGCGCGTCTGCTTCGTCATTTGGTAATGTTGGTGCCGTTGCGCCCGGCGGCTTTGGGGCGCCCGCACCTGGTGCTCAACCGTTTGCTGCGGGCGGTCCCGCTTCTCCACAGCAGCCGGTACCCGGTACAGGATCATTTTTGGATGAGTGGTTTGCAAAGC
This sequence comes from Saccharimonadales bacterium (SeqCode), assembly GCA_036526215.1. Lineage (GTDB taxonomy): Bacteria > Patescibacteriota > Saccharimonadia > Saccharimonadales > UBA4665 > JARIHD01. Next base: position 1,947 of record DATCYV010000071.1, on the reverse strand, counting down.
GCGAGAGCAAGGGGCCGCTTCTTCGGCCGAACCCTTGGGCTAATAGTAGTGCTTCTCCTCAGGGCGCGGCAGCACAGCCCGCAGCTCCTGCTGGAGTTGCTCCAGCTGATTTGCCAGCAACTCATGTCTCGGCCTCACCTTTGCCAGCGCCAGCAGCGGCGAGGCCGCAGTCGGCTGTGGGCACTCAGAATACGCCTATGGTGCCTTCGGAGGCCATCCCTGAACAGCCAGGGCCTACCGCAATGCCAAAGCCGCAGACGCCATCGCAGCAACTGCCTGAGCCTGCGGCGGACAATGAACACGAGGTCGCCGTGGCTGCCGATGAAGCAGTCAAGAAGCTGACAGGCCTGCCAGTAGCCGCACCAGCGCTTAGCCCAAGTTTGCCCAAGACTAATCCGTTGCCGACTGAGAAGCCCAAAGACGCGTTGAGCGGCGAAATCCCACTCTTAAAAGAGCAACAGGCCGAGGGCGCCGACACGATCTTTATAGACCAAGAAGGCAATTTGCATCTACGCTCATAGCTCTCTTGTAGGGCCAGTTGATAAGAGGGATAGTTTCCCTTATACTATAAGAGAAGTGGGAATTATCTAACTTATATTTTTATTGGTTAAAGAGGGTATCTTAGTGGCTGACAAACAAAAAGCTTATTCTGCCGACCAAATCCAAGTGCTGGAAGGTCTCGAGCCTGTGCGTAAGCGCCCAGGTATGTATATTGGCGGTACTGGTGTTGAGGGCCTGCACCACTTGGTGTGGGAGATCGTTGACAATGGTATTGATGAGGTATTGGCTGGGTATGCCACCGAAGTTTTGGTAACGTTACTCCCAGGTAATGGCGTACGTGTATTCGATAACGGCCGTGGTATTCCAACTGATATTCACCCCAAGACCGGCAAGAGTACTGTCGAAACTGTCCTTACCGTGCTGCACGCAGGTGGTAAGTTTGGTGGCGGAGGCTACAAAGTCTCGAGTGGTCTGCACGGCGTAGGTTCGAGTGTAGTTAACGCACTCTCCAGCCGCTTGCTTATAACTGTTGAGCGCGAGGGTAAGCGTTTCCAGCAAGAATACAGGCAGGGCGTACCGCAAGGCGACCTCAAGGTTGTGGGGAAGACTGATCGCACTGGTACGACAGTTGAGTTTTATCCCGACGAGACTATATTTGAGACAACGAAATTCAACTACACGACAATACTCGACCGTCTACGCCATGAAGCGTATCTCATAAAAGGTATACGTACCTCCCTTAGCGACGAAACAACGGGCGACCGATACAGCTTTTATTTTGAGGGTGGTATTAAGTCATATGTTGCACAGCTCAACCTAGGCAAAGACGTGGTTGACGACGATATCTTTTATGTCGACAAGATGGTCGAAGATTCCCAGATCGAAATTGCCATGCAATACACCGATGCTTATTCCGAAACCATTAAGCAGTTTGCCAACAACGTGTTCAACCCAGATGGTGGTACGCATGTGACTGGTTTCCGCTCGGCGTTGACCCGTGTAGTTAACGACTACGCTCGCAAGACCGGCCTCTTGAAAGAGAAAGAAGAAAACCTGAGCGGCGAAGACTGCCGCGAAGGCCTGACCGCTGTCATTTTGGTCAAGCTGCCTGACCCGCAGTTTGAAGGCCAGACCAAGAATAAACTTGGCAACCCAGAAATCCGTGGCTACGTAGAGCAGGTGCTGACCGAGTACTTTAATTACTATCTCGAGGAGCACCCAGCCGTTGCTCGCAAGATTGTCGGTAAAGCTTTGCTTGCTGCCCGTGCCCGCAAAGCTGCCCGCGCTGCCCGCGAGAACATCATCCGTAAGGGTGTGCTCGAGGGTGCTAGCATGCCGGGCAAGTTGGCCGACTGCTCCAGCAAGGATCCTAAGAGTTCTGAGCTGTACCTAGTAGAGGGAGACTCAGCTGGCGGCTCGGCCAAGAGCGGCCGCGATAGCAAAACC